>CAZCVC010000021.1:0-11352 GCA_964502045.1 uncultured Planctomycetia bacterium
CCGGCGGGCAATTTCCGAGTTCTCCGACTCTGCTTTACACGTCAAACGCGTCGGGCGCCGGCGACGCGATCGGGCTGCAGTTCCAGACCTCTGAAAACCTGACGCAAAAAGCCGGGATCTACAGCGGCGTGCTGACGTTCCGCATCGAGTCCAATTCGCCGCTCGTTTCCGCGCAGGTCATCCACGTGCCCGTGAAGATCGAGATCGAACCGGTGATATATCTCGAAGTGAAAATGGACCAGGGCGGTTCGTTCAATTTTGGCACGTTCCGCTCGGGGGAAGAGAAGCAGGAAAGAAAGGCCACGCTGATCGTGCATTCGAACCTCGGCGAGCCGTATCAGGTAAGCCAGATCCTTTCGCGCAAGCTGACCAACCCCGAAGGCGCCTTTATTCCGAAGGAAAATTTCGTGTATTTCGGCTCCGATGCCCAGACCGGTACTTTGTCCGTTATGAGCCCCGCGCCCGTCGATGAAGGGAGCCACGTGGTGTTCACTTCAGACACCAAAGGGACCCCCGAAAAGTTCACGCTGAATTACCTTCTAACCATCCCCCGAGACACCCGCGCCGGCGCTTATAACGCGGAAACGGTCTATTCCATAACCACCCTTTAAATATTAGGTTTAAGGATGCCCCTAAGGTAAGATTATTATTTTTTAATCCAATCTTAACAAATTTGTACTATTATTGACAATGACTTTAAATAGGCTTTACAGTAAGTCAACATAGTAGTAATATAAGATTTGTCAGGGGTTCGCTCGAAGATATATTTGACATTGAAAAAAGTTTCGGGTATCTTTTGTGGCATCGGAGCACTGGATGGCTTCGAAGCGAATATCTGACGTAATGCTTCGAAGACAAAGGCAAACCATCTGAAAGGGTGGGACGCAAAGCTACGGGACCTCGAGTTGTTCAGGTTCGCCGGGTTGCCAAAGAAGATAAACTTCTTTTGGAGGCCCGGCAATTTTTTTAGGCCGGCCGCAAAGAACAACAAACACACAAGGAGAGCCGGATGAAAAAGTTAATCAGCGTTTTCGTTGCCGTGCTCGTGTTCACCGCTTCGGCACCAGTTATTTTCGCCGCGACGGCCACCACGGGCCCTATCAATACTCAAGCCAGCGTTGCAGGCGGTCTTTCGCAGACCGTTGTTATTCGTAAGAACAGCTTCTCGGGCGCTATCATCACCGCTATCAACTTCGGTCAGCTGGCGGACATCGGAACCGGTACCCTCCGCTCCGATTCCAACGGCACAACCGGAACGGGTTCTGCGGTTGCATTCATCACGCCGAATTCTGCGGGACTGCCTTATATCACGACGGTTGACGGTACTGTGATGTCCAATGGAACGACTACCCTGCCGAACGGCGCGCTTGTCGTTGTCCCGGTTTACGCTGCTGCCGATAACGGCGGATTGTCTATGCCCGCGGGCGCTACGCTTGGAACTGGCGGAACTTGGGTCGGTACCGGCAAAGTGCTTTATGATAGCGAAAATGGAGTTGCTGCCGGTCGTACATTCCAGGCCATCTTTTCCGTCACGGATGACGGAGCAGCCGGATCCACGGCCGCTGTGCCCTTGTCGCAGGCTTCTGGTAACTACGCCGGAACCGTTACGATCACCACGACTGCCTAATTAGAGTCGTTTTTAGTTCTTTACAGCCGGTCTTGTTACCACAAGACCGGCTGTTCTGTTTTACGGGGGAAACATGACAGGGATAAAACTGGCGGCCGCGCTTGCCGCGGCCGTAATGATACAAGGGGTTTGCGCGCCCGTGTCTGCGGACGGATCGAGCAGCGATCCGATGATCATCTCGACCAGCGTCGACGGCACGCTGGTGCTGACCGTCGCGATACACAAGAACGACCCGGGCGGGCAGCTGGTGCCTTACATCGTGTTCGGGACGCTCGTCCCCAACGGCAATTCCCTGGTTTCCTCGACGTCGGGATCCAGCGGCACTGGCGCCATCGTCATGCTCATCACGACCAATTCCCACGGCGTTCCTTACACGGTCACGCAGACCGGAACTCCGCTTTCCAACGGCACGACGACGCTGCCCGCGGGAGCCTGCACGGTCGTCCCGTCCTATTCGGCGGCCGACAATTCGGGGCTGGCGATGCCGGTCGGCGCGGCGCTGGGGACCTCCGGCAGCTGGGTCGCCGTGAACAAAACGCTCTATACGAGCGGACCCACAGGTTCTTTGCGAACGTTCCAGGCCACCTACCGCATCACCGACGACGCCGGTTCCGGCGCGACGGCCGGCGTGCCGTTGTTTCAGATGCTCGGCGATTACGCCGGCACGATTACGATCACCGCGACGACTTGATCTCAAAATCATTGGCGCACTTTCGCCTTCCGGATGCTATAATTTTCTATCGATAGGGGGTGCGTTTTGAAGAAGTTCTCGACGGTCCTGTCCGGCCTTTTCTTATTTTCCCTGATCTTTGCGCCTTCCTCCGAGGCGGCCACGATGCGCATTAGCGCCCCAAAGATTGAGCTCGAACTCGCGCCCGGCGAGACCTATTCCGGCGAGATCATCGCCGAAAATCCCGAAGAAGAAGCGATCAACTCCCGCATGTATCTCGAAGACTGGCAGTACGTCATGAACGGCACCGGCGAAAAGAAGTTCACGCCGGCCGGTACGACGCCGCTTAGCGCGGCCCCCTGGATCACGTTCGCGCCGGCGTCCGCCGACATTCCGGCGTTCGGCCGCGTCACGACGCGCTATACGATAACGGTGCCGCCCGATGCCAAGGGCACTTATTTCGCGGTCCTGTTCTTCGAGACACTGCTCGGCTCGGTGCCGGACGAGGACGGCGTCAACGTGCAGGTCGCCGGACGTATCGGCTCTCTGTTCTTCGTCACGATTAAGGGCACGGCGCGCCGCGAAGGCGACGTCCGCGGCATCGAAGTGAAGGCGCCCGAGGGCAACAAGCCGATGCAGATCACGACGACTTTCAACAACTCCGGCAACACCGACATCACGCTCGGCGGCAATTTTCTCATCCTTGACGGGACGGGCAAAGTCCTGGGCCGGGGAGACATCATGAAGGTTTACACGTTCCCAGGTACCGAAGGGACACGCACGACCGAGTGGTTCGGAAAACTGCCCGCAGGTTCCTACACGCTTTTGATCACCTACGATCTTGGCCGGGGCCAGACGCTCGTTGAGGAACAGCCGCTGATAATTCAGTGAGATTTCCTTTAAGTTTTTTCGTTCCCGCACTTCTCGCGATCTTCCTTTTTTCCGTTCCCGCTTTCGCCGACGAAACCTCCTTCTATACGCTGAACGAGCGCTGGGCCAAGAACGCGCAATCCGGCAAAACGAAGGACGAGGCGCTCGGCGACACGTTCACGACGGCGCTGGCCAACCGCGCGGCCAAAAGCGGCGCGTCCGCCTCGACGATCCCGACCGCGCTTCCTATCACGCGCACGATCGGAGATGTCCTTTCCGCCGGGAACACCATCGAAGTCGAACACAACCAAACGCTGTTCCTGCGCTTTCCGACGCCGGTCTTAAAATTTCTGGCCACGGACGACGGCGTCGTCACGATGGACACGGTCGAGGCCTCGATCCTGAGGATCGTCGCCATCCAGATTGGCAGCACGTTCATTCACGTCTGGGATGAATCGGGCCGCAAGACTTTCACGCTGCGCGTCGTGCAGCCGAAGTACGCGCCGAACCGCCTCCTCGAAAGCCAGGCCGAGATCCTCGACCGGTCGCGGTCGTTCAAATTCAGCTACGACAACAGCCGCGGCGCATTCTATTCCGGCGACAAGTACCGCGAAATGCGGCGCACCGATTACGATTTCAACCAGCGCGCCACGATCATAGGCGACACGCCCTACGGCGAGCTCTCCGGGCACGTGCAGACGCAGAACGACCTCGGGCTCGTGTTCCTGACCGACACGCAGGTCGCGCTGCGCGACGGCAAGGTCGGCAACCTCGACAATTTCAATCTCGCGCTCGGCGATTCGGCGATCAATTCGGGCCTGATGATATTTCCGCAGGCGCGCGTGCGCGGCGCGGCGATCGAACATTGGGACGACGCCAAACGCGTGAAGTGGTCGGCGTTCCGCGGCCGCGAGCAGTCCAGCGTCATCGGCACCATCACGCCGGGCCTCATCGCGGGCGAGAGGACGCTGAACTCGTATCTTACGGGGCAGATCCTCGATTTCAAGCTCAACGACCAGGCCGTCACGAAAGTAGGCTACTTCCAGGCCTCGGGGAGGGACCGCTTAAACACGCCGACGAAAAACGGCGTCGGCGCCAAGACCGCGGTCGCGCTCGGCGAGCACGTGAAGTTCGAGACCGAATTCGACCACGATACCCAGCACGCCGCGCAGAAACACGCGTTCCTGACGTCGTTCGAAAATTTCCGCATGAAGAACGAGGTGCGCGACGTCTCGAAGAAATTTTTCACGCTGCTCGGCAATCCCGGCCGTCAGGGTGAGATCGGGTTTCTCACCGACGCCAGCGCATCGCCGTTCAAATGGTGGACGATGACGGCTTCCGTCGACATCTTCCGCGACCGGCTGATCTTTAACCCCGCCGATCCTTCGAGCGTGAACATCCACACCGATTTTTCGACGACGTTCACGCCGTCCGACACGTCGAGCCTGATATTCACGTTCCAGGACATCGACGATACCGGCCGCATCGGGCCGACGAAGATACGCACGTACAGCGCGCAGTACAATCAGCGCGTCAATTTTCTCGGGCACAAGGCCAGCATCTTTACGCGCTACCAGAACCGGAACAACCGGTCGCTGACCAATCCGTTCAGCGATTACATGCAGGACCAGTTCGTGGCTGGCTTTTACACGGAAATTTTCTGGGGCATCAATTTTTCAATGCAGAAGGAGTGGAGCCTTTTGCGCGAACCGGCGACGGACCGGAGGACGCACCCGAACGCGACCATCTACAGCCTCGACTACCTGCGCCAGATCTCGGACCTGCCTTTATATCTCGAAGCGCGTCTGCGCATCCGCGACGAGGAAGAAACGGAATCTCCCAACAGCTTCATGGCCGGCGAGGACACCACCGAGTTTTCGGGCGGCCTGCGCTACCGGCCGAACCCGGACTTCGAGGTGTTCCTGAACGGCAGCTTCACGCAGTACGTGCCCGAGGACCTCGACGTGCCGAGCCAGCGCGTCGAAGCTCAGTTCCTCACCGGCATGCATTATGTTTACGACACGGGATGGCGGTGGTCGTCGGTCGGGGCATTCAAAGGTTACGTCTTCAAGGACCTGAACGGTGACGGCACGCGGCAGCCCGGCGAGTCCGGCATTCCCGGCATCGCGGTCTCCTCGGACGGGAAGCAGGCCGTCACCGACGAGAACGGTTTTTACGAATTGAAAGGCATCTCCGGCAGGAAGGCCGTGCTGACGATAGACAACACGAAATTCCCGTACGGCTACGCGCCGACGAGTTCGACGCGGCAGGAATTCGAGATCGAGCACCACCGGACGCGCGAGGCCGATTTCGGCCTGACGCCGCGCTCGGAAGTTTCCGGCATCGTGTTCAGCGACCTGAACGGCGACGGCAAATACCAGTCGACCGACGCCGGCGTGCGCCGCGTGAAGATCGTGATGGAAGACGGCCAGGCCACGCGCTCGAACTCGATCGGCGTATTCACGTTTCCGAACGTGGTCGCCGGCCCTCACCGGGCCGAGCTCGTGCTGAGCACTCTGCCGGAAGGCTACCTGCCGATGGACGTGCCGAAAAAGGAATTCACGACGTTCGAAGGCATCCGCTATGAGATCAATTTTCCTCTCAAAGCACTCCGGCTCGTGACGGGCCGCGTGTTTTTGGACACCAACAAAAACGGCGTGATGGACATGGTCGAAAGGCCCGCCGCCGGCGTGAAGATCCTGCTGGGCCCGCGCGCCATCGAGACGGATGCGGAAGGTTATTACCTGTTCGAGGACGTGCCGCCGGGCAGCTGGCGCCTGGCCGTAGACCCGGCGACGCTTCCGGCCGGTTATTCCGTATCGCTGGCGGTACCGGTCGAAATGACCGCAGAACCGCGGACTATGTCGAACCTGAACATCGGATTGACGGCGGAATAGGGAGGAACGACGATGCTTACAGCGCGGTCATCGTGAGGACTTTGGTATTTCCCGAAAGTCTTTTTTCGTAGGTTTCCTGCTTCGAATAATTGTCCATCATGTTGCTTTCAAGCCCACGGGCCTTGGACATCTGAAGGTGGGGAGCGATGGAGCAGGAGACTTGGATGGTCTGGGATTTCTGCGCTGACCAGGCGGCTGGAGCGGCCCCGAGCAAAGACAACGTCAAAATAAAAGCGGTGTATTTTTTCATTTAATCACGAGCTCCGATACTGCAAGATCCCGGTAACCTGGCGTCCCTGCTTTCGGCAGGATCCATGGCTTTGCCTGGCGCCTTTCGGCGCAGACCCGCTTGCCCTACGCGGGTGTCCCACCCTTACGGATGGTTTGCCTTTACTTATAGAAAATATACCTGAGTTTCCCCTGCAATTCAAATATATGATGAATTGTAAACCTTTTATTTACCATGATTTATGGTTTTTCATGAAATTTATGATTAAAAAATAACAGAATTAGTTAATCTTGTCAATGACGAATACCTCTCCGGGGGATTATTTTTCTAGGTGACGGGGCCGCTTTATGTGTAAAATAAAAAGCTTCATTCCCCAAAAAATCGAGGTTTCATGGACGCTTCGCTGAAGACCAATTACCGCCTGGAGCCGGACGGCCGTTTCATCATCCGCGATTACCAGAACCAGAAGCCTTTCTCCAACTTTCTCCCCGGCGTGGCCGGTCTTTACGGTATTCCGATGTGGGTGTTTTACGTGAACCGCGGCCAGGGCATCGCCAGCTTCGGCATCCGCAACAAGGACAACGCGATGCTCGAGTTCTTCCCCGCGAACAAGGCCTACCAGATGACGCCATCGATGGGTTTCCGCACGTTTCTCAAATACCGCGCTGATACCTCCAAAAAACTCTCGTTCTACGAGCCTTTCCGCGCCGCCCAGGGGACCGGGCGGTACCAGGTCATGGAGATCGCGTCGGGCGAATTTTCGGTCTCGGATTTCGACGAGGCCTCGCGACTGCGCACGAATGCCGCTTATTTCACGGTGCCCGGCGAGCCGCTGGCCGCGCTTGTCCGCGAGCTCCGGCTCACCAACGAGTCCAAAAAAACGCTCGACCTCGAGGTGCTGGACGGGTTGCCGAGCGTCAGCCCCTACGGTATGAACGAATTTTTCGTCAAGCACATGAGCCGCACGATCGAGGCCTGGATGATCACCGAAAACCTCGATCGCAACGCGCCTTTTTTCCGGCTGCGCGTCGATGCGACGGACCGCCCCGAGATCGAGATCATCCAGGAAGGCAATTTCGCGTTCGGCCTGCTCGAAGCCAGGGACGGTTCGGGCGACCTGCTGGACGCCGTCGTCGACCCGGCGAAGATCTTCGGCGCGCGGCTCGACTTCAGCGAGCCCGACGCGTTCTATCACCAGGAGTCGGCGGCGATGCTGACGGGTCAGGTGACTGAAAATAAGACGCCGTCGGCGTTCACGTACGCGAAACTGCGCCTGGCTCCCGGCTCTTCGGCCGTGGTGCGTTCTTATTTCGGGAACGCGAAGGATGTCGACACGCTGAACAAGTTCGTGTCACGCGCGAAAAAAGCCGGTTTCGGAAAGGTGAAGCGCGATGAAAACACGCGGCTGGTCGAACGCGTGAAGTCGCGCATCTTCACGGCCTCGGGGTCGGCCGCCTACGATTATTACTGCGGGCAGACGTACCTCGACAACGTGTTGCGCGGCGGCTTGCCGGCCGTGCTCACGAAAAACGGCGACCCGCTCATCTATTACGTCTACTCGCGCAAGCACGGGGATTTGGAGAGGGACTACAACCGTTTCCTCGTCGAGCCGACATATCTTGCCCAGGGCGACGGCAACTACCGCGACGTGAACCAGAACCGCCGCAGCGACGTGTGGTTCGAGCCTCGCGTCCGCGAAGCCAACATCCGCACGTTCTTGAACCTGATCCAGCTCGACGGGTTCAATCCGCTGATCGTGAAGGGCAACGATTTCCATTTCCGCAAGACGGGCGCCTCGGCGCTGGCGCTGCGCCGCGCGTTCGGGCCGAAAGACGCCGCGGTTGCGGCCGACTACCTGAAGAAACCGTTCAAGCTCGGCGAGTTCTGCCGCTTCCTGGAAACGAAGGGCGTCGCCGGCGCCGGCGATTTTCCGCGCATCCTAGAGTCGCTCGGCGGGTTTTTCGAGCCCGAAGAAAAGGCCGAACACGGCGAAGGCTTCTGGGTCGACCACTGGGCGTATAACCTCGACCTGATAGAGAGCTATCTGGCCGTGTATCCCGAAAACGCGGCGGCGCTATTTTTCGGCGCGAGGGAATACAAATTTTTTGACAACGACCACGTGGTGCAGCCGCGCGCCGAAAAGTATTTCCTGCACAAGCCGCAGCAGGTGCGCCAGTTCAAGGCCGTCGTGAAGGACAAGGAAAAGACGCTGCTGATCGCCTCGCGCAAGACCGAGGCCTCCTGGGCGCGCACGAGGCACGGCAAGGGCGATGTCTACCGCACCAACCTTTTCGCGAAGCTCGTCTGCCTTTTCACGAACAAGCTCTCGTCGCTGGACCCGCAGGGCGCCGGCATCGAGATGGAGGCCGAAAAGCCCTCCTGGTATGACGCGCTGAACGGACTGCCGGGCCTGCTCGGCTCCTCGCTCTCCGAGACGTTCGAGCTCAAGCGCCTGGCCGTGTTCCTGATACAGATGATCGACGAGGCCGGCGCCGACCCGAGGAAGGGCCTGGCGCTGCCGGAAGAGCTTGCGGATTTCCTGCAGGGGCTCGAACGCCTGCTGCAAAAAGACCTGAGGCGGAAAAACCATTCGCACGACTTCGAATTTTGGAACGAAGCGTCAACGTTGCGCGAGACATACCGTTCGCGCGTGCGCCTCGGCGTCTCGGGCCGCGAAAAGATCCTCGCGCTCGGTAAAGTGCGCCTGTTCCTCGAGCACGGCCGCGAAAAGATCCAGGTGGGCATCGAAAAATCGTTCGACCCGAAGAGCGGGCTCTATCCGACGTATTTCGAGAACGAGGTCGTGAAGTTCCGCACCGTGACGGAGAAGGGCCGCCGGCGTCTGAAGCCGCTCGCGTTCAACCAGAAGCCGCTGCCGTTCTTCCTCGAAGGCCTCGTGCACGCGCTGAAAGTCGAAAAAGACACCGACCGCCGCCGCGCTCTGCTGCGCGCCGTACGCGACAGCGAGCTCTACGACCGCAAGCTCGGCATGTACAAGGTCAATGCCGACCTCGGCTCGGCTTCGCTCGACGTGGGGCGCGCACGCGTGTTCAAGCGCGGCTGGCTCGAGAACGAATCGATTTGGCTGCACATGGAATACAAATGGCTGCTCGAGCTCTTGAAGAGCGGTCTCACCGAAGAGTTTTTCTCCGATTTCAAGAAGGCGCTGATCCCGTTCCAGCCGGCCGAGCGTTACGGCCGCAGCATCCTCGAAAATTCCTCGTTCATCGTCTCGAGTGCGTTCAGCGACGCGTCGCTGCACGGCACCGGTTTCGTGGCCAGGCTCTCGGGCTCGACGGCCGAATTCCTGAACCTCTGGGTCCTGATGAACGTCGGACGACGCCCGTTCTCGGTGGGTCCCGACAAAAAGCTCGCGCTGCGCTTCGAGCCCTGCCTGCCGCTGTTCCTTTTTTCGACGCACGAAGCTTCGCGCGTTTTCGTGAACGGCCGCGGCGAGGAAGAGGCCTTGAAGATCCCGAAAAATTCCTTCGCGTTCCTGTTCCTGGGCAAGACGCTCGTCGTGTACCACAATCCGAAGCGCATGGACACGTTCGGCAAGAACCGCGCCTGGCCCAAGAAAGTCCGGCTCTCGAGCAAAAAGGGCAAGCTTGCCGAATTCGAGGGCGGCGTCGTGCCGGACCCGTGGGCGCGCCGCGTCCGTGACGAAGAGATCACGCGCATCGACATCGAGCTCGGCTAGACCATGAGTTTCCGCGCCCGCTTCGCCCCGAGCCCGACCGGCTTCCTGCACATCGGCAGCGCCCGCACCGCGCTTTTCAATTTTCTGGCCGCACGCCATGAAGGCGGCAAGTTTTTCCTCCGCATCGAGGACACCGACAAGGAGCGTTCGAAGCAGGAGTTCCTTGACGAGATCATCTCGAGCTTGAAATGGCTCGGCATCGACTGGGACGGCGAGCTCGTGTACCAGTCCAAGCGCACCGACAAATACCGCGCCATCTCCGACAAGCTCATCGCCGAAGGCAAGGCCTACAACGAAGGCGCGGCAGTGCTGTTCCGAGTGCCGAAAGAGGGGAAGGTGGCGTTCGAGGACCTGCTTCACGGGCGCATCGAGTTCGATCTGGGCCAGCACCCGTCGCTGGCCGAGGACCTGGTGATATTCAAATCCGACGGCAGTCCCACGTACAACTTCGCCGTCGTCTGCGACGATGCCGACATGGCGATCACGCACGTGATCCGCGGCGACGACCACATCATGAACACGCCGAAGCAGACGCCGCTCTACGAGGCGCTCGGCTACAAACAGCCGATCTTTTGCCATATCCCGCTGATCCTGGGCCCCGACCGTTCACGCATGTCCAAACGTCACGGTGCAACGAGCATCCGCGAATACCAGGACGCCGGCTTTTTGCCGGACGCCGTCGTCAATTATCTCACGCTGTTGGGGTGGTCTCCGGGGAATAACCAGGAGCTGATCACGCGCGAAGAGCTGATCAAAAAATTCGATCTGAACCGCGTGCTGAAAACGGGTGCCGTGTTCGATCACGACAAGCTGGAATGGATGAACGGGCAGTACGTCCGCAAGCTTGCGGTGCCGCAGCTGGCCGATCTGCTGGTGCCGCATCTGGCGAAGAGGGGATATGGTGCGTTTGCCGCCGACCGCGCGTGGCTCGAAAGGCTCACGGCGCTTTTTCAGGAAAGAATTTTCAGGCTGTCGCAGTTCCCGGACCTGGCGCAGTTCTTTTTCGACGAGAAGATCGAATACACCGAAGAAGGCCTGGCCGAATTCCGCAAGGACCCGCGCCTGAAGGAAGCGTTCGAGAAGTACGCGGCGCTGCTGGAAGGCCTGGAATCGTTCGACACGAAGACGATCGAGGAGAAGAGCCGCCTGTTCATGAAAGAGATCGGCCTGACCGGCAAGGAATTCATCCATCCGTCGCGTGTCGCGCTGACCGGACGCACCGTGAGCCCGGGGTTCTTCGACACAGTCTCGCTTTTAGGCAAGAAAAAGGCGTCCGAACGCCTCCGGAACGCCGCAAAAACCTTCCAATAAAAATAGGCGACCTCGACGATGGAGCCTATCATCTTTTAAAAAATCTGC
>CAZCVC010000022.1:0-10695 GCA_964502045.1 uncultured Planctomycetia bacterium
CTTTCATCAGAGCTTCAAGGATACCCTTTTCGTCCAGCGGTCCCGTACGTTTCACGAGAAAATGGTACAGGAACCCCATGTTAACGGTCGCCGAGATCGACGAGGCCAGCGTCAGGCCGGAGAGTTTCATCGGGAACATCAGCGCGGCGCTCAAGGCCGCGTTCAGCGTGACCGAAAACAGCATGACCTTCACCGGCGTGCGCGTGTCCTGCATCGCGTAGAACGCGTTCGCAAAAACCTTGATCAGCGCGCAGGACAGCAGGCCGAACGCGTAATAAAAAAGCGCGCCCGATGTGATCGCCGTCGAATACGCGTTAAATTCGCCGTGTTCAAAAATAATCTTCACGATCGGCCCCGAAAGCGCGATGAGCCCGGCGGAAGCCGGCACCATCACGAAAAAAAGCGAACGCAGCGCCATCGCCAGCGACCTCTTGAACCCTTCCGCGTCGCCGCGCGCCGTCTGCGTCGAGAACGTCGGAAGCAGCGCCTGCGCCAGCGACAGGCCGAAGATCGCCAGCGGAAGCTGGAAAAGGCGGTTCGAATAATACAGCGCCGACTGCCCGCCCGCGCCGACGATCTTTTCAAGCGACGCGAAAACGGAGTCCACGAGGATGTTGACCTGATAGAGCCCTGAGCCCAGCGCGCGAGGCACCAGCAGTTTGCCGATTTTTTTGACGTATTCGTGCCCGAAATCAGGCTTCGTGAGCTCAAATCCTTTTTTCAACAGCGGCGGCACCTGGCAAGCCAACTGCAGGACGCCGCCGGCCAAAACACCGGCGACGAGCGCGAACGGGCCGTACTGTTTTTCGAAAAAGACGCCGGCGGTGATCATGCAGACGTTCAACAGCGCCGGCCCGAGCGCAGAGGAGGCGAATTCCTTCAGAGAGTTGAGCACGCCCATCGCCAGAGCGGACAATCCGATGAAGAAAAGGTAAGGAAAAATAAGACGCGTCAACTGGACGGCCAGCGGGTATTTGTCCGGGTCCGGCGACGTCACGAAACCCGGCGCGAGCAGCGCCACGAGTTGGGGCGCGAACAGCATGCCGAGCCCTGAGAGTACGACGAGCAGGACGCCCATGATCCAGAACATCGTCGACACGAGCTTCCAGAAATCGGCAGGTTTTTTCTCGCGGCATTCGGTGAAAACGGGCACGAATGCGGCGTTGGCCGCCCCCTCGCCCACGAGGTCGCGCAGCAGGTTCGGAAGTTTGAAACTGACGACGAACGCCTCGGCGCCGATGCCGGTGCCGAACGCCGCCGCGATGATCATGTCCCGCACGAAACCCAGCACGCGGCTCACGCCCGTCAGGCCGCCGATGACTCCGGCCGAGCGGACGACGCGCCCGTGGGCGGACGTCGATTTTTCTCTGCTTATTGACATAAAAAGCCGTTTTCTAGTAGAATTGTCCGACCTAAACGCATTTTAACACAGATACTCCGAAGGGACTTATGGCACACAGAAGATCGTCTATCAAGAAGATCCGCATCGACAAGAAGCGGCGCGTCCGCAACGTCAGCGTGCTGTCCGCGCTGCGCACGCAGATGAAGAAAGCCAATGCCGCCATCGCGGAAAAGAAGGCCGCCGACGCGCAGAAGGAAGTGCGCGAGCTCTTCTCGCAGCTCGACAAAGCCGTGAAAAAGAACCTGCTTCACAAAAACAGCGCGTCGCGCCAGAAATCGCGCTTCACGCTCCGCTTCAACGCCCTCAAGACCGCGAAATAAAGTCTTTTAGCCCTCGAGGATGAATTTCTCGAGGGCTATTTTTTCTCCCAGCCTGCCTTGTTTGAACGCCGTGTCACAGTCCAGAAGCCTCTTCTGCGCCTGCTGGACGCCGCGCTTCGATATTTTTTTCAGCTGCAGGAAGAACTTGGCCTGGAAGAAAGAATGAACGCGCATCGCCGAGGCGACCTCGGCCGGGGACGCGCCGCGCTCGAGCATGTCCGCCGCCTGTTTCATGCGCTCGAACTGCCCGGCCAGCACACCGATGATCTCCGGCGCGCGCACGCCCTCGTTCATAAGCTGCTCGGTCTTCTCGAGTGCGCCCTTCGTGTTCTTTGCGAAGATCTCTTCGGCGATCGTGAAAATGTCCTCTTCGGCGTACTTGCCCATCAGCGCCTCGACGTCGGCCGTCGTGACCGCCGTCCTCGGGTGCGCGAACAGCAATAACTGCTCCAGCGCGTTCGAAAGGAGCTGCGTGTCTTTGCCGGCTTTCTCCGCGAGCGCACGCGCCGCGTCGCGCGCGATCGTGCCGCCGAAGCGGCGGGCGCGCGTCTCGATCCAGGCGGGCAGATCCTTGTCGAAAGGCGTGTGGCAGGTGATCAGCGTCACAGCGGCTTCGAGTTCCTGCAGGATCTTCCGTTTTTTCGTGCCCGTCTCATCCGACGAGAACACCAGCACCACGGCGGCCGGCGGGTTCTTGAGGAACGACAGGAGCCGTTTCTGGTCCTCCGCTTCAAGCTCTTCCACCTGCCAGAGCACGGCCATCCTTTTTTCGGCGAGGAACGGAGCCGTCTGCGCAAAATCCAGAAACGCCCCGAGCGCGCCGTCGTCGGCGGCGTCCCACTCCTGGGAGTTCATCGCCTGGGCGGACGGGTCCTTGAAATTTTTTTGGCGTAGGTCGAGAAGGAATTCTTTTTTGGCGAGACGTTCTTTGCCGATAAGCAGGTACGCGGAGCTCAAGCGCTGCGGCCCCCCGGTCTTACCAGATCTCTATCGTTTGGTCTACGACGCGGCGTGCGGTGTCCTCGACGGCCTTCTGAGCGGCCAGATCTTCGCTGATCGCGCGCGGGCCCGACACAAAAAACGATGTGTCGCCGGTCAGGCTGTGGCTGGACCACAGCACTTTATGGGTGCGCGTCTCGTACAGAGTCACGTCGATGACGACGCTCAAGCGGTATTCCTGGATGTCGTCGGAGTCGGAGTAGCGCAGCGCGTCGCGCCGGTAGTCGATGAGTTTCGCTTCGAGCGTCGCGTCGGCGGCCTCAGGCGATGCGACCTTCAGGTTGCCGTCGAAAATAAAGCGGTTGATGATCGCGTTCGTGAGCTCCACTTCGACGCCGGGACGGTAGACGCGGAAGGGCTTGCGGTCGGTCACTTCGCCGGACAGATCGATCGCGTTCTTGACCGGCGCGACGTAAACGCTCTTGATGCTTTCCGATAGCAGCGACTTGCGCGTGTAGCCGCAGCCGGAAAGCACGCCGGCGGCCAGCACGAGAGCGGCCGCGGCACTGATGACGCGTCTTACCATAGACCGAGGAATTTCCGCTGTCCGCTGTGTTCATCGCGCTGGCGGTTCATTTCTTCCAGACGCTTCTGTGCGAGCGCGGCGGCCGGCGTTTCGGGATAGCCGGTCACGATCTCCTGGTAATAAACTTTAGCGCTGGTCGCCTTGCCCTGTTTGTCGTAGAAAGAGGCCGTGTCCAGATTGCGCATCGCCTTCTTCGCGCGAAGTGTCTTGATCGATTCGTCGGCCTCGACGGCCTGCGCGTTGTCGGGATAGGATTCCTTGAAGCTCTTGAAGTCGTCGATGGCCTTCTGCGCGTCGACTTCATTATCGTTGCCCTTTTTCGAGGAGATCATCGAAACGTAGGCGATCTGGTAGCGCGCCTTCGGCACGAGCTCCGAATTCGGATATTCGTCCACCATCGCCTGGTAGGCCTTGCGGGCTTCCTCGTAATCGCCGATGCTCTTGTGCACTTCTCCGATCTGGAACTGCGCCTGGTCGCCGTAGCTGCCGTAAGGCGCGTTCTTCACGATGTGCTGGTAAAGTTCGATGGCCTTGTCGCGGCCCGAGAACGTCGGGATGCCGACGACTTTGATCTTTTCGCCTTCGGCGAACAGCTTCGCGATCGCGAACTCGCGCCGGATAGCGTCCTTGATGCGATCGCTGTAGGGATAGCGGTCGATCAGCTTCTGATAAGCATCGGCGGCCTTCGCGAACTCTTTCTTCTCTTCCTGGGAGAGGCCGAGAAAATAGACCCCCTCGGCGGCCAGGCGTGAATTCGGGAAGACCTCGGGCAGCTTTTCAAATTCTTCGATCGCGCGGTCCCAGTTCTTTTCCTTATAAAATTGCATGGCCCAATCGTACTGCTGGTCAGGCGTGTCTTTGGCGGCTTTTTTCGGGTTGATCCATTTGCCGAGGTCGGGACTCCAGACCCAGGCGGCTTCGGAAACCGAGGCAAACGAGGCTAGGACGAGCATCAAAGCTAGAATTCGGGTCGTTTTTTTCATCGATGGTTTTTCCTGGATTATGAATTTTATAGCTTATACCCCCGTTTGGGGAAAGTCAATCAGAGCGACCGGAAGAACTTGAGAAGCATGTCCCCCTCGAGGTTGACGCGGTCGCCCGCCCGGAGGCCGCCGAAACCTGTCCGTTTCAGCGTGTGCGGAATGAGGTGGACCCAAAACGCGGATTTTCCTGTCTTGCCGACGGTCAGGCTCACGCCGTCGACAGCGACAGACCCTTTTTCGAGCACGTAGCGGCGGAATCCAGGAGGAAACGCGATCTCGACCGACATCCCCTTTTTCTCACGGCGCAGACGCCGGACACGGCCTGTCCCGTCGACATGCCCCTGCACGAAATGGCCCTCGAGACGTCCATTCCAGGCCAGCGCGGGTTCCAGGTGGACGCGGTCCCCCGGTTTCAAACCGCCGAAGCGGGTACAGCGCATCGTTTCGCGCACGACGTCGAAAACCAGCCGTTTTTTTTCTTTGCGGACGACGGTCAGGCAGGCGCCGTTGACGCTGACGCTGCCGCCGATCTTGACAGCCGGAAAACCGGACGGCGCTTCGATGACGAGCCTGGCGCCGCGAGCTTTTTTTTCGACGGTCTTGACGGTGCCAAGGCCGTAGACGACGCCGGTGAACATCAGAGCCTTCCCCGGAACAGCAGGTCGCGCCCGATATTCTCGACCGTCAGGCCGCGGATGTGCGCGGCCTGTTTCAGGAGACGCGGCCCTTCGCCGCCGACGGAGCTCACCGATTCCTTGCCGCCGATGATGCGCGGCGCGACGAACACGTAGAGCTCATGCGCGACCCTCTCGCGGATCGCGCTGCCGATGACCTCGCCGCCGCCCTCGATGAGCAGGTTCACGATGCCGCGGCTGCCGAGCTCCCTCAGCAGCGTTTTCCAGTCAATGAAGCCTTTTTTCTTTTCCCGCACGAGAAGCACTTCCGCTTTTTTTTCCAGCCGCGTCCACTGTTTCTGCGGCGCGCGCGATGTCGTGACGATCAGCACGCGGTTGCGCGTCCTGCCGGAAAAGATGCGCGCCGACGAAGGCGTCCTCAGAAAGCTGTCAAGCACGACCTTCACCGGATAACGGCGCACCGAGGCCAGGCGCGTGTCGAGCCGCGGGTTGTCTTTCAGGATCGTGTTCACGCCTACCAGCACGGCGTCGGAGGTGGCGCGCAGTTCGTGCGAACGCACGCGCGACTTTTTTTCGGTGATCCATTTCGAGTCGCCGGTCCACGTCGCGATCTTGCCGTCGAGGCTCTGCGCGGCCTTCACGGTCACGTAAGGCGTGCCATGCACGGCCCAGTGGCAGAAATCCTTGTTCAGTTCCTGCGCCTCTTTTTCGAGCACGCCTGTCACGACCTCGATGCCGGCGCGCTTCAGGATGCGCAGGCCGCGGCCGCAAACAAGCGGGTGCGGATCTTTCATCGCGACGACGACGCGGCGTATCTTGCTTTCGAGAATGAGGTCCGTGCAAGGGGGCGTCTTGCCAAAATGCGCGCAAGGTTCGAGGTTACAATAGAGGACGGCACCCTTGGGGTCTTCGCGCGACGACAGGATCGCGTTGACCTCGGCGTGAGACTGGCCGAAGCGCTCGTGCGCGCCCTCGGCGATGACGCGGCCGCGCTTGACGAGGACGGCGCCGACGAGCGGGTTCGGATGAACCTTGCCGCGACCGGTCTCGGCCAGCTCGAGGGCGCGCTTCATAAAAATGGCGTCCTGTGTTTTCAGCATTATTTTTTGGTGGGACACTCGGTTTTTGCGATGTGGTCGAGGATGCCATTCACGAATTTGGACGAATCCGACTCGCCGTAGCGCTTGGCCAGCTCGACGGCCTCGTTGATCGCGACCTTGACCGGGATGTCGTCGCAGTAGATGATCTCGAACGCACCCAGCCGCAGAATGTTGCGGTCGACGTAAGCCATGCGCTCCATCGACCAGTTTTCGGCGTATCGCTCGACCATCGGATCGATCTTTTCGAGGTTGTCTAGCACGCCTTTGACTATCTTTTCGGCGTAGACGCGCACTTCAGGATCTTTTTTGTCGAGTTCGAGCGCCTCTTTTTCGGCATCGTTCAGCGAGAGATCGGTCCTGTCCCTCCAGAAGTCCTCGAACGCCTCGCTCATGCTCGCGTCGCTCACGTCCATCAAGTAGAGTATCTGCAGCGAAAATTCCCGGCTGCGCGTGCGTTTTCTCAAGAGGAGCCTACCGCACCTTTCCGAGCTTGCGCATCAGACTGGCCATCTGCACGGCCGACACGGCCCATTCGCGGCCTTTGTTGGCTTGCTTCAGGCCCACGCGGTGCGCGGCGTCTTCGATGGAATCCGCGGCGACCATGCCGAGGATCACGGGCACGCCGCTTTTCATCGACAGTTCGCGGACTCCCTTGGCCGTCTCGCGTACCACCTGGTCGAAATGCTTCGTCTTTCCCTTGATCACGACGGCAAGCGTTATCAGCGCCGAAAGTTTTTTTTGCTTGAGAAGCCGCGAGGCGGCCAGCGGGATCTCGAACGCGCCGGGCACGTGCACGACGAGCACATCTTTCGGGCGTGCGCCCGAGCGCAGCAGCGTGTCCAGCGCTCCTTCGAGCAGGCGCTCGGTCAGGAACTCGTTGAATTCGGCCACCACGATGCCGAAGCGGGCGCCGCGCGCGGTCAGGTCGCCTTTCAGCGACGGTACTTTGAATTTTTTCATCCGTTCGGCCGCGTGTTTTTTCAACATGTCAGATGCCCCGCAGATAATGGCCTAGTTTGCTTTTTTTTGTCTGGAGATAGCGCCGGTTGTGCGGGCCGGCCTTGATCTGGATCGGCACGCGCTCGGTCACGTGAAGTCCGTAGCCCTCGAGGCCGACGATCTTCTTCGGATTGTTCGTCAGAAGGCGTATTTTGCGGATGCCCAGGTCGGCAAGGATCTGCGCGCCGACGCCGTAGTGGCGGAGGTCGGCGTCAAAGCCGAGCTTGCGGTTGGCCTGCACGGTGTCAAGGCCCTTGTCCTGCAGCGAGTAGGCTTTCAGCTTGTTCAGCAGGCCGATGCCGCGGCCTTCCTGGCGCATGTAGAGCAGCACGCCGGTCTTTTCTTTCGCGATCCGCTTCAGCGCGTGTTCGAGCTGCTCGCCGCAGTCGCAACGCTTCGACCCCAGCACGTCGCCGGTGAAGCATTCCGAATGCACGCGCACGAGCACCGGCTTCTTTGGGTCGATTTCGCCCATCACGAGCGCGACGTGATAGTCCCGGTCGACGGCCGACTCATAAGCGACGAGCTT
Organism: uncultured Planctomycetia bacterium; assembly: GCA_964502045.1. Lineage (GTDB taxonomy): Bacteria > Omnitrophota > Gorgyraeia > 2-02-FULL-51-18 > 2-02-FULL-51-18 > CAMDWQ01. The sequence goes on from CAZCVC010000022.1 coordinate 7,494, forward strand.
GAATTCGCCGAACTCGTTGGCCAGATGCGTTTCGACGGCTTTGAATACAAGCTTTTCCTTCTTGCGGCGGTATTCGATGAGGTCGCGGATCGCGCAGACTTTGAGTTTATGTATCTTCGCGAACTGGGAAAGCTCCGGCGTCCGCGCCATCGTGCCGTCGTCGTTCATGATCTCGCAGATGGCGCCGGCAGGCGTTAGTCCGGCCATCCGCGCCAGGTCCACGCAGGCCTCGGTGTGGCCGGCACGCACGAGCACGCCGCCATCGCGCGCCTTCAGCGGAAAAATATGGCCGGGCCGCGCGAGGTCGTCCTTCGCCGTTTTCGGGTCGATCAACGTCTGGATGGTCTTTGCGCGGTCGTAAGCGGAGATGCCGGTCGTGATGCCGCGGCGCGCATCGATGGAGACGGTCCAGGCTGTCTTGTATTCGTCGCTGTTGTTCGACACCATCAGGTCGATGCCGAGTTTCGCGAGGCGTTCGCCGGTCATCGGCGCGCAGATGATGCCGCGTCCGTGTTTGGCCATGAAGTTGATGTTTTTCGGCGTGGCAAAATCCGCGGCGACGACGAGGTCGCCCTCGTTCTCGCGGTCGGCGTCGTCGACGACGACGATAACCTTGCCCTTCTTCAGGTCGGCAAGTACTTGCGGGATCGTGTTGAATTTCATAGTTTTTCTCTCGTTAAAAATAATCGCTCAAAAACGACTGCACCTTCGCCCGCGCGCTCGCGATCGTGCTCTTCTCGGGCCGCAGCGTCATTTTTTTTCCTTCGATCTCGCCGGCAAGCTTGAGCAGCCCAGCAAGCGACGCGTGCCGCGGGTCGGTGAGCTTCTCGATGCCGGACGGCGCGACGGCACGCACCGGAATATCGAGCTCTTCTTTCAGTTCGGCCGCCAGCCGTTCGTCGCCCGACGATTCGCCGGTCAGCACGACTTCGGAGACTCCCGGATGCTTCTTCTGAAACTCCTGGCAGAGTGCCGGCACGACGCCCGACAACTGCTCCCAGCCGTTAGAGCCGCGCAGCAGCGTGCGGTATTCGAGAATACGGCCGTCTTCCATCACCAGTCCGTTCAAATAATCCTTGGCTGCGTCCCAAAGGATGCGCTTGCCGCGCCTTTCTTCGGGGCTCAGCACCCCATAAGCGCTAGACAGTCCCGAGAGCACGGCCGCCGATTTCCGGTAGCCGGCGCGGCGGATCAACCGGTCCCACACGTCCCAGCGGCCCGCGCGCGCCAGCAGCAGGTGCACTTTCACGTCGAGCTTGTGGCCGAAAATACCGACCGGGTCCGCGACCGGGTCCTGGCCGTCGATGACGTAATCGATCTCCGTCGAATAAACGATCTTTTTTTCGAAATCGCCGGCGATACGTTCGGCGGCGTGTACGGCCGCGCGCACGTCGGCCGGCTGGATCTCGCCCTCGCCGTCGAGAATGCGCGAACCGCCGGGCCGAACGCTCTCGATCTTGGCGTCGTCCAGGTTGTAATAAAGTTTTTCCAGGCGCAGGCCCGCGGACTTCTCGGCCTTGGCGCACGCTTCGGTAACGCACTCAACGAAGTCGCCGGCATCGGTGAATTCGCCTTTCTCCAGGCCGCGCAGCGGCGCCTCGCCGCCGCCGAGGATGCGCAGTCCGCCGTCGTCTTTCTTGTCGGCGATGACGATGACCACCTGTTCCGAACCGGCCTCCATGACGGAAAAAGCCTTCGGAGGAAACAGCCGCGGACTCATGGGTTTTGTTTCGCGGCCATCCTCTAGCGAGGGCCGATCACAACGTCATCGAAGCGCAGATCGATGTAGCGGATTTTCGAGGGGTCCAGCACGACGCTCTTCAGCGTCTGGTCGAGGATCTTGAGCCGTTCCATGAAATGATTGCCGCCGATGCGGATCTCGATCTGTCCGTCGACGATCAGCGTGAAATTTTTCGGGTCCGCGATGTTGACGTCCGTCAGCACGTGGCCGCGCAGGATGCGGGACTGGCGGATCACGTCCGCAAGCTTCACGGCCTTCTGCGTGGCCGGGTCTTTCAGCACGACGCCGACGTAAAGTCCCTCGGGCGGCGACGGCGCGCCGCGGACCACGGTCAGGTTGCGGAAAGCCGCCGTGCCGGCGCCGGGCAGAAGCACGAGATCCTTGTCGATCTGAATGTACCGCGACGAAACAGCCACCTGGGCCGCCGGCGTCCGGCGTTTCAAGAGAACTTCGATGCGGTTGGGCAACACGCGACGCACAAGCACTTCCTTGTACTCGGGATGCTTGCGCTTGATCACCTGCTGCACCTGGACGAGGTCGAGATTGACGAGGTTTGCGCCGCGCCGGAGCTCGCAAAAATCGAACGCGCGTTCCTGAGTGACGGGACCCGCATTCAAGAGCCGCACCTCGGTGAGTTGGAAAGTTGACGAGTTGAGCGCATAGGCGATCACGGTGCCGAACAGAAGCCCTATCGCCGTCAGCGACAGGATGTAAGGCAGGGAATAGAACATGCCCTGCCGCATCCCGCTCAGCATGCGGAAGGAAAAAAGGCCCGAAAAGCCCTGGTTTTTTTTCTTTGTTTTCAACTTCGCCGGTTTGACCATTAGTTTGCGCTCACCCTTTGTTGTGACAGCTCCATGATTCTAACACAAAGATCCCCGAATTCGATGCCCGACGCCGCCGCGGCTTTCGGCAGCAGGCTCTTTCCGGTCAGGCCCGGAATCGTATTGATTTCAAGCACATACGCGTCGCGGCCGGCCAGGATCACGTCGACGCGGCCCATCACTTCGCAGCCGAGCGCCTCGTAGGCGCGCCGCGCGGCGGACTCGACAGCGCTCGCCTCTTCGGGCGTGAGCCGGGCCGGAAATTCATAGCGCGTGTCCGAGCTCTGGTACTTGGCCCGGTAGTCGTAGAATTGGTCCTTCGGGATGACTTCGACGATCGGCAGCGCCTGGTCGCCGAGAAACCCGACGGTCAGCTCACGGCCGGCCACGTATTCTTCGACCAGCACCGCGTCGGAATGGCGGAACGCTTCAGCGCAGGCTTCCGGAAATTCCTCTTTGTTCCGGACGATCGTCACGCCGACGCTCGAGCCGGACTTGCACGGCTTCACGACGACCGGAAAACGGGCGGGCATAGCCCGCTTCGCTTCATGCGGATCGCGAAGCACGCGGTTTTCGGGCACCAGGATCCCCTCGCGGGCGAATGCTTCCTGCGACAGCGCCTTGTCGAAAGCCAGCT
>CAZCVC010000023.1:0-10683 GCA_964502045.1 uncultured Planctomycetia bacterium
GCAAAGGCACGGCGGCCAAGGTCCTGCGCAGCGGACGCGATTTCGCGGGCTGGGTCCTCGTCGACAAGACGCCGGGCAGGGAGACTTTCCGCCGTCCGAAAGAAGGCGAGGGCATCAACTTCGTCGATTTCCTACCGACCGAAAAATACAATAAAGACAACCCCGAACTCGCCGTGCTCGGCACGCACGAATGGGGCGCCGGCAACGAGCTGGCCATCGGCCACGCTCAAAAATTTTACGGCAAAACGCACGCGGATTGGGACCTCTGGGCGGCGGACCGCAAGGGTCTGGCGATAGGCCGCGCACACAACCCTTGGGCTAATGCTATCGGTCCCGGCCTGCACACGGGCCCGCGCTTCGGCGCTTCGGGTCACGACTGGTTTGTTTCACCTTCCGACGTCACCGCGCTGAACGTGCTTTACGGCCTTTTCGCCGAGCTCGAATTTGACCCTCTCGCCTGGCCCCACGACCGCGCTTCGTACGACGCCGCCGTGAAAAAAGTGCCGAAGGTCGACCCGTCGCGCCTTGCGTTTTTCAAGAGCATCGCCGTCGCGTTTCTCGCGGTCGCGCTTGCCTTCCTCGGGGGCCTCGGCGTCCCCGAACGCGCAACGGGCCAGATGCAACAGACCGTGCTCAACTCCGAAGATCCCATCGACCAGGAGATCGCCCAGCTCAAAGGCGAGATCATGATGCAGAAGGCCAAGACCGACCGCGCCGTGAAAGGCGCCGAGTATTTCCGTATCTTGATGGGCGAACAGATCATGACCGGCTATTCGCAGTACGACGACAATCTGGCCAAGACGCTGAAAAAGCAGCGCCCGCCGGACGACAGCGGCGTTTCCGCCTACAACTACGAAAATCTGATGGGCCGCCCGAAATACCGCGCGATCAAGACCGACAAGAACGGTTATTTCAAGCTCGGCTATGAAACGCTCGGCAAACTGCCGGAAGGCATCGAAGCGCAGCTGCGCAAAAAAGGCTACGCGCCCGGCAACGCCGGCGAGCAGTATTATCTGACCGTGGACACGATGGTGACGACCGAAGACCGGAAACCAATCGTCGGCTTCCTGTACGATCCGACGGCGCCGGCCGGGAAGGGAATGATCGGTGTGCTGACCACGTACGAATTCGATGAAATCGGGAAGCTGCCGACGGGCCTGCTCCCGACGCTGCAGGACTACGCGAAAGATTATAAGCGCCTGCCTTCCGCGGAAAAAGTTTCCGATCTCGACGGCAACACCACCTGGGAATACGGCAACGAGACTTCCCGCGGCGAACCCTATCTGGTCCTTCTGAAATTCGGCAAAGACCGCTTCGGTCGTGCGTGCGCCGTGGGCTACGGAAAGCTTTACGATGATCTGCGCGTCGTCTCCGGCGCTCAGGCCGGGCTCGTGAAAAAACAGATGGTCGTCGATGTGGAAAAGACCACCGCCGATGAACCTACCGACGCCTTAAGGGGACAGGCCAATGCCCAGAAACGCTTGAACCGCCTCCGCGGCGGCAAGGCCGAGCCCGACCTTCTTTCGCTGCTTTACAGGACCGAGAAGCGCGATTACATCCCGTTCGTCGGGTATGCCGGCGCGTGGATCAACCGCGGCTTCGACGAGCGCGAGGCCAAGGCCTGGGCGCTGAGCCAGACGCCGGCCGCAAAAAAAGAAAACCAAAAGATCATCACCGAGAAGGTCGCCGTGCTTTCAAAGGACCTAAACAAGGCCGACGCGAAAGAAAGGGCCATTATCCTGAGAAAAATATCGGCCGTGCAAAAGACCGATTTCGTGTACATGAAGGCGGTGCGCGATCTCGACAAGGAGGTTGGTATCACGACGCTGAATCCGGCGCTGTCCGCGATCGTGACGCCTTACGACGAAGCGCTGTCCGAGGCTGAGGAGCAGATACGGCTTCAGCGCGATCTCGAAGAGCGCTTGAAAAAACTCCTGGACGGCCAAAATCCCGGCGCGAGAATGGCCGGCAGGATTTTAAGAGTCCTCAGCCCCTTGGCGCTCCTTTTGACCGTATTGTCCACGCCCCTGATCGATGTCGCGCCGGCAGGCCGCGCGCAGCCGGTCCCGCAGCTGACGCAGCCCGGCAAAGACTATCAGGTCGAGCGCGCCCGGGACATCGCCAAACTTAAGGAAGATATCCAGAAGCAGCAGGCAAATGTCGAAAAGGCCAAAGAGATCGCCAAAAAAGGCGACGAATACCGTTTTCGGAGCATGATCGTCTCAAAGATGACCAGCGTGGCGTACAAAGAAGGGAAGACCTCCGGCCCCAAATATCAGGCGTTTTACCTGCCCAATGATTGGAAGAAGCTTGAGAACCGGGAGCCCAAAGACTTCAGCAATTATGACAAGCTGACCCCGGAGAAAAAGCTGGCGCTGCTGCCGCGGCCCGCCAATTCATCTTTGGTCAAATTCGATAAGCTCAGCGAACTGCCTCTTGCCGTTCAAAACGATCTTAAGCGGTACGGCTGGGTCAAGACCGAAAAGGGCGCCTACGGCCTGTTCGTCGACGCCGCCGTGACGACGAAGACCTATGATCTGGTCGCTGGGTTCCGTTTGGACGGCTCCGTTCCGTACGAAAGCACCAATTTTGTTTTTGAGGACGGGAAAGGGAAGATCGACGGCGCGATGGTCGAAGAGGCCGCCCGGTGGCTGCGTATTCACCGTTTTCTTCCCACGGATTTCATGCTGCGCATCACCGAAGAAAAATATCAGGACCGTGTGACTTACTGGAAGAGATTGTTCAAAGAAGACACCAAGCGCGCCGATGCGGCCATCGCAGGCAGTACGTACACCGACGAAAAGGGACGCCGCTATATTTATGTGGACGGCGATAAGGTGCAGGGTCAAGCCGTGCTGAGGATCAAGCTGCAGACATACCCGTCTTTGCTTGCGATCCATGGGACACAGGCGCTGACCCGCACGACGGATGAGCGCGGAAATGCGGTGCGCATCGAATCGTCCCGCGACGGCAGTTCCAGCCGTATCTGGGTCGACCCGACTTATTACGGACCGCGCCTTGCCGATATGCGTGACATCGAGCTTTCGGGAGGCTTCGCTTCTTTGGACGCGCTCGATGACCGGGAGCCCAAAGTCGATCTGAAATTGGCCCTCAAGCGCTATAACGAAAGCACTACCGCCGAAGAAAGAAGGTTTTGGGGAACGCAGGTCGAGATCGGCCGCGCGCAACTTTTCTACATAGGCACCGTTGCGGATGAAGAAAGAAAATTGGAAGGTTTGAGGCAGCGGCTGCGGGAGTTAGAAGCCGATCAGGATCCTGGCGCTCGACTTGCGGAATCCGCAGTCTCTCCGATCATTGACGTTCCGCAGGAGGAAGGCTCGCGCCTGGCCTTCGGCACACGCCGTGATTTTCTGGCTGCCACCGGTTTGGGCGCGGCGGGCCTCACATTGGCCGCGTTTTTTTCGAGCGCGCCTTTCAATACCCGTGCTGATAAACCGCAGCCCGCCGCGATCGACGAGGAGCTGGCGCGCCTGGACGGCCAGATCGATATTCAGAGAAACGCCGCCAAGAAGGCGCGCGAATATTCGGATTTCCTGTTCCGCCGCATGCTGGTCCAGGCCGTCATGACCGGCGCCGCCTACGACCTGCCGCCCGGCAAAGATGGCCAGAAATACGACACGTCGGCCGGCTTTGTGCGCCTCAACAACACGCTCGACGTCCGCAAATTCGGCACCAAGTACGAAGTGGTCGCGGTCGACCGGAAAGGGAAGACCGTCGACCGGTTCCCGACCTTGAACGACGACAGGCTCACGCGGGCCATCCGCGAGCAGCTGCAGAAGCGCGGCTCCGTCACGACGGCCGAAGGCATCACGTACACGCTCAAGCTCGACGTGGCGATCACGACCAAGGACTTCCGTCTCATCGCGGGTTTCCGCATCAACAAGACCGGCAACAAGGAACAGCTCGTGCCGTACCGCTTCGATGACAACGGCGTGCCGGACAAGGACATGCTCGACTGGGCCTCGATCCGTGAGCTAGCCGAATACGTCCGCTATGGCTACGAGATCCCTGTGTTTCACCGCATCCCTCTGGAAGAGAGCGTCTATCAGATGCTTAAAAAAGACAAGGAAGGGCCCTGGAAAGGTTCCTACGCACTCAATTTCAGGCTAATGACGGCGCCGACCGGCGAGCGTTACATGCTGACGATGGAGGCGCCAAATCCGCTCACACACTTGTCCGGCGAGGCGTTCCTGCGCGGCAAAGACGGCCCGCTCGACCTGCGCGTCGTGCAGGGCACGCAAGCCTATCTTTGGTCTCCCGACACGATGGAAGATACCTACATCGACGACAAGGACGGCAGGTCCGTTCTGAAGCGCGGCGTCGTGCGCATCGCGGGTTATCTGCCGAAAGAACGCGTTTACACGGAAAAAGGGATTCCCAACCTGACGTACGATGACGTGATCGGCTACACGCTGGACGTGAAGATGGATCGGGACATGACGTATTATACGGCCGACAAGAATCAGCCCCGCATTGCCGCGCTCGAGGTTGCCGGGCAGTACGAAGAAGTTCTGCTCCGCGGCGGCGTGATGGTGCCGATGAGCGAGGATGACCGGAATAAATTCCGCCGCAAAAATTTCGACCCAGTCGTGAGGACGCCGGCGCTTTCCAATCCTTCGCAGCTTTGGAAACCCGATTTCCTTCCGGGCGAAGACAATATCGACCCGTGGGCGCGCGTGCGCGAGGCCAAGCAGGCGCAGCTCGGCAAGGAGCTCCGCCTCACCGGTGACTCCAAGTTGAAAAAGCTTTACGGCGCGCAGGCCGCGAGGATCGGGGATGAGAATTGGTTCTTCAACCGCGACGGTTACTCCCACATACTGCTGGACAATGCCGACACGCAGGCCCGCCGGGCCGAAGAGGAAGAAGCGGCGCTGAAAGAGCTCGAGCTGAGGCGGCGGGCCGTGCGGGAAAGCCGCAAGGACCCCGGCGCGCGTCTTGCGAATACTCAAGTTTCCTGGGAAGACCTGAGCGATGCGGTCACGCAGGCGCTGAATCACCACAACGCGCTGAGCATCGCGCTGATGAATGCCGCCACGGGCCGGCAGTTGACGCTCGCCCAGGCGCATCGCGAGTTGCAGAAGGGCGGTCTCTCCTTCGGCGCGACGGAGCGCCAGCGCACCGCGTTCCTTCTCGCCCAACTTCTGCAGGAACAGGTGGCCCAGCGCCTCACGCGAGTGCTTTCGCTGCTGCATAGCGAGTACGGGTTCGGCGGCATCGACCCGCCGACCGGAACGACCCCGACGACCCAATTCGGTGTCATCCTCACGGCCATTTTGACGCAGCCGGAGACGATACAGCTGGAAACCAATCTCGACAAATACGTGGACGGCGTGACGAAGCTCAATTTCAATGAAGACGGCTTTGACACCCGATTCGGGCTCCGGGCCTCGGGCCTGCAGTTGATGAAAGAAAGCCTCGACGGCATCCGGAACGGCATCACCGAAGCGGTCGGCGCGGTGGGGGCGTTGTCTCAAAACCCGGCTCCGCGGCCCAACATGCCTTTCAGCGAGCTTCTTTCCGCTTTTAACGGGCTGAGCGAAGGCCCGTACCTTTCGGCGGACGCTACGCTCGAACTCCGTAAAACACTCGCCAAAAAATCGTTTGACCCCTCCAAGGCTTCACCCGAAGTGCGCGATTTCATGCTGCGCGCCGTCAATTACTTTGTGCTGAGCCAGCCGAAAACCGACCCGGCCATCATCGTCGGACGCGCCGGGGACGGGACCCCGCTCACGCTGCTGCAGATCAACTCCGGTTATGACCTGACACTCGCGCGCATCCCGTCCAGCCGCGACATTTCGGTGAAGGTCCAGACACCGGCCGGTACTTACAATCTGCGGGTACCGTCCGACGATGACCAGCGTCTCGCGCTGGCTTCACTCTTCCTTAAAATGGAAAAAACGGCCCAAAGCCAGCAGTCCCTGAAAATTTTTGTTGGCTCCGCCGGTGCGCTGATCGGCGGAGCGCCTTCTACGCTCGTGTTGCTTTTGAGCAGAGCCAGCAGGAATCTGCTCGCGGAGTTGTTCCCCGGTTATTTTGGGTTCGCCGCCGTCATTGGACTGTTCACACTGACGCTGGCCGGTATCGGTGCGGTCCTCGCCATCATTGCTTTGAAAAAAATTACCGACCTGCGGCTCGTCGCGACCGTCGACAATTATCTCGAGTCCCGCGGCCAGTTCGACGTTTCGTCCAAGGTCGGCGGTCGCCTGGCGACCCCCGAGAAAAGCGTTGCGATCGTGCAGGAGATCTTCCTCGAGGGGCAGGACCTGACACCGGGCCAACAGGCCGCTTTCACCGCGATGACGGACACGGCTGTGCGCACGTTCTTTGACGAACTTAACACCGTCGCCGCGGGCCTCGGCTACGCCGACGCCGAAAAAATGTTCACCGATATCGAATGGTTCACCGACCTGCCGCAGCCACTGGTCCCGCGCCGCTCGGACCCGATCGCGCTGCGCGCGATCAAGGCCCAGCAGGCGTGGGAGCTCGTGACGGCATTTTTCGACGAGAAGGTCTCCCGGAATCAGAGCGCGTTCGCGCGCCACAACGTCGAAGCCCCGCAAATCTACGCGGATTTCCGTAAGACCGTGCGCGAATTGGTCGGGGCGCGTAAGGGCAAGGAAGCGTCCGACAAGACCATCACTCTCACGATCGCAGGCCCCGGGTTCTATCAGGAAGTCATCGAGTTCCATCTCTTGGCCGTTGACGAAATCAAGAAGGCCGGCCTGAATCCCGGCGATTTCAAGATCCAGATCCGCATCCTCGACAAGCGGGGAGACAGCGGCATTTTCGACAAATTCAAGAACAACGACATCTATTACGGCCCGGAGGATATCGCCAAACTGACCGCGCTCGTGGGCCCCGGCATTAACTTGAGCGAATATTTTGAAGAGACGGCTAAGGGCTTCCGGCCGACGACGGCGTTTCACCGAAAGTTCACGCAGATCGATCACGATCTAAAGAGCGGAAATCTCTTTACGGCGATAGGCCGCGAGGCGCGGCAGGATTTCATCGTGCTGATGAACGTCGGCGATCACCTGACCGTCTCCAACCTGGTGAAAGTTTATACCGATTTTTACAGATTGCTCGCCGACACCGGCGTCATCTATTCCGACAGCTTCGAAAGAGTGGCGGACGCCGATATTTCGAAACTGCCCTCCGGGCTCCGCGACTCGATAGGAGTCATCCGCGAAACGGCCATTTTCCGCCGCGGGGGCGAGGGCTCCCGTCTGGCCGTGTCCCAACCCGACCCGCAGAAACGCGCGCAAGTCCCTGCCCCGGTCCGGACGCCCCAGCGTCTCACGACGCCGGTCGCCGTGGAACGCGTGCCTTCGGTCAAAGTGGTGATCCTCGAAGCTTCCGCCGAGGCGTACGTGCAGAAACGCGATTCGCTTATCCAGAAGATCGCCCAACAGAATAAGATGACGACGGTCGAAACGAAGGCGCGCTTCCTTTTCGAGCGTTCCGGAGGCACCGCGAAAGAAGAGCTTCAGCGCGCCAACATCGACCTGCTTGTGCTCGACGGCAGCGCGCTCGTGCTCGATACCGCCACCAACCAGGTGCAGGGCGTCGCCCTCGTCGCCTCCAATATCCGCACGTTCCGCCGCAAGGCGTTCGAACGGCGCGACCTCGTACTTTCATTTTTCGCCCGCATCGCCGAAGACCTCGAAGTCTCGGATAACCAGATCTTTTCCCGTTCGCTGGCCGATCTGCAGCGGACGTCGTCGCTGCTTTCCGAATTTCTGCCCGATCCGGAACAGCGCGTTCTCATCGTCGGCTTCAGCTTCGCCGCCGACGGACGCCGCCTCATCACCGACGTAGGCCAGCCTTTGAGCGAAGACGTGATCTCCGAAGCGCTTGCCGGAGCTTTCAATCAGCAGGACTCGGGCCTCACGAAGGCCGTGCTGAGCCAGATGACGGCTTTCCTGCGCTCGGGCCGCACCGACATCCCGGCACTGCTCGCGAGCATCCGCACCAGAATCAATGAATCTCTCTTGGCCGACGTCGCCGAATTGCAGACCGCCAAAGAGCGGCCTCTGCTCGTCACGCTCGACGCGCTGTTCACGGGACGCCGCTCCAAAGCCGAGCGCCGCAGCCTCGTCGACCAGTACGTGGCCGACAAGAAGAGAAGCGACGCACGGTTCGAGCAGTACGGCATCGCGCCCAACCGCAACCGCGACCTCTTTATCACGAGCGACCCCGAACTCGCGGCCGACAAGGGGCTCAACGAAGCATTCGACGTCATCCTGAACGAGAGCGATCGGCCGTTCACCTCGGTCGGCGACGTGAGAACCTATGTCCAGGGCAAACGCACGACCATCGGCACCGCGGACGTCATCGGTATCGTGAGCCACGAGGACAAGAACTTCGCCGAGGGCGAGAGCATCGCCTCGAAGAACAGCTATCTCATCGAAGTGAAGATGAATAAGGTCCCGACCAACGACACGCTCTACGGCATCTACGGCAAGGCCGCCATCGTCGTTCTGCGCGGCGGCGACCAGCACCGCGTCGTCCTCAAGACGATCTCGCAGATGCTGAATGAGGCCGTCGCCCAGGTCAGGGCTGAACTGCAGTCGGTCGGCTCCGCGGCATAACGCCGCGGGCCTTCCCGGCCCCGCCTTCTTTTAATTCTCAAATTCCCCTCCGTTGTAATATAATAATGGCGAACGATTTAGGTTCATTTTTTGCCATCCATTAGACAAAACTTTCCTAAAAGGGGACCTATGCGTAAAACAGCCAATTTTCTCCGCGCCGCAATCTTGATGACCTTTTCCGCGCTCGCCGCCGTTCCGGCCCATGCGGCCGCCGCGGCTCCTGCCCGCGGGGGACTCCAGGAATCGGTGACCTCGCTCTGGGAGCTCATCATGGCGGGCGGCTCGTCCATGATCCTGCAGGGCTTCCTGTCGGTCGTGGCCGTCGCGTTCATTATTTACCATTTCCGTTTCGTGAAAATGGAAAAACTCCTGCCGCACGACTTCATCGAAAATCTTTTCCTGCTGCTCGAGAGGAAAGAATACGAAAAAGCGATGTCCGTCTCGAAGACCCAGCAGAACATGGCGTCCGCGATAGCGCTGAGCGTGCTGCCGCGCCTTCAGAAGGGTTCGAAAATGACGCCGGGGCAGATCGAGAGCCTGGTGCAGGTCGAAGGCAGGACGCAGACCGAAAAGCTCTGGCAGAACCTCACGTACCTCGGCGACGTCGCCGTCGTCGCTCCGCTGGTCGGCCTGCTCGGCACCGTCATCGGCATGATCAACGCGTTCCATTTCTTCAAGGCCGGCACCGTGCACCCGGGCGTGCTGACACAGGGCCTCGCCAAGGCGATGGTGAACACGGTCGCGGGCCTCATCGTCGCGATCATCTGCCTGATGTTCTATTCCTATTTCCGCGGAAAGATCAGCGCGATCGTCTCGAGGGCTGAAGCCGTCGCCTCCGAAATGACGCAGGTCCTTTCACGGTAGCTCCGCGGAGGCCCCGATGATCAGCTTCAAGAACTCAGAACACTCCAAGGCCCTGCCGTCGATACAGGTCATCACGCTGATCGACGTGCTGTTCGTGAATCTCTCGTTCTTCATGGTGATGTTCCTTCATTTTAATTTCGAAAGTCAGCTCGGCATTTCCGTGCCGCAGGCCAGCTCCTCGATCGAGGCGAAGGCCGCGTTCCAGGAGATCGTCGTCAACATCATGCGCGACGGCACCGTCATCGTGAACGACAAGACCCTTTCGGTCACGGACCTCGGAAGCATGCTGAAGAAGACCGCCGAGATCTATCCGGGGCAGTCCGTCGTCGTCCGTGGAGACGGGAAAACGTACCACGAGTACGTCGTGCGCGTGCTAGACGCCTGCGCGAAAGCCAAGATCTGGAACATTTCTTTCGCCACGACCAAAGAGGGATAATGAAGCTCCGGGGCCTTTTGTTTCCGGCTTTGTTTTTGACGCTCGCTTCGCCGGTCCTCGGCGAATCGGCCCAGGACGGCTCCGCAGCGCCTTCGGCCACGCTCGACTTCGCCAACGGTCTTTACGCGCGCAAGATGTACGCGCCCGCCGTCAGCGAATACAGCAAATTCATCGCGGCGAACCCCGGACTCACCGCCGACACCGCCTCCGCTTATTTCCGTCTCGCCGATTCCTATTTCTTCATGAAGGACTACCCGAAGTCCATCGAGCAGTTCGAGTATTTTCAGCTGAAGTTCCCCGAGGACGAAAGAAGGGGGCTGTCGCTTTTCCGCGTCGGCATCGCTTATTATTACGTCCAAAATTATGATGCCGCCGTGAAAGTTTTCGCCGCCGTCGCCGGCACGAAAGCCGACGACAGCGTGAAGAGCGGCGCGCTTTTCTATCAGGGCAAGATCGCCGAAGTCCGCGGGGAACACGACAGGGCCGTCGCGGTTCTTCGAGGACTGACTGAAGAGTATCCCGACACCGAGTACGCGGCGTACGCCTGCCTCCTGGCCGGGGACATCTTCGCGGCGCAGAAAAAAGAGGACGAGGCCGTGCGCTTTTACGAGATCGTCGCGGCGCGGCCGGGGCCAGAGGCCGCCGTCGAAGAGGCCGTGCTGAAGATCGCCGACCTTTATTTTTCGCTGAAACGCTACGTGGAGGCCCGGCTCTACTACCAGAAGGCGCTTGCGGGCGCCGAGGGCGCTTCGAAGGACCGAGTGCTCAAAG
>CAZCVC010000024.1:0-10650 GCA_964502045.1 uncultured Planctomycetia bacterium
CTGCAGCATCATCCACATCGCCTCGACGTAGTCCTTCGCGTAACCCCAGTCGCGCTTCGCGTCGAGATTGCCAAGAAAGAGCGAGTTCTGCGTGCCCTTCTTGATACGCGCGACGGCCATCGTGATCTTGCGCGTCACGAACGTCTCGCCGCGGCGCGGCGATTCATGGTTGAACAGGATGCCATTGCAAGCGTAGATGCCACTGCCGTCGCGGTAATTTTTCGTCGTCCAATACGCGAACAGCTTCGCGACCGCGTACGGGCTGCAGGGCTGGAACAGCGTGTTCTCGTTCTGCGGGACCGTGTGCGTGCGCCCGTAAAGTTCGCTCGAGGAGGCCTGGTAGAAACGCGTCTTGATGCCGGATTCGACGATGGCCTCGAGGATGCGCAGGCAGCCGATGCCGGTGATCTCGGCCGTGTATTCGGGAATTTCGAAGCTGACCTTCACGTGGCTCTGCGCGGCCAGGTTGTAGATCTCGTCGGGCTTCACGCTGCGCAGGATGCGGTTGATGGAGCTGGCGTCGTTCAGATCGCCGTAGACGAGCTTGAGCCGTCGCTGCAGTTTCTGCGGCTCCTCGTAAATGTGGTCGAGGCGCTGCGTGTTGATCTGGCTTGCGCGCCTTACGATGCCGTAGACTTCATAGCCCTTCGCGAGAAGAAATTCGGCCAGGTAAGAACCGTCCTGGCCGGTAATGCCGGTCACCAGCGCTTTTTTCATGTTTGAACCCTTTCGATTTTTTTAATAAACTTTCTGCCCGCTTGAAACGGAATAATAATAATTTTTGTACTGTTTGAAATAACGGCGGTACTTCAGGTCGAGCGCGTGGTCGGCGCGGTTGATGACGGCGCCGATGATCGGGCGTTTCACCTCGTCAAATTTGCTCTTCACGGCCTGCAGCACCTGTCGGCGTATCATGCCCGCGCTCGTGATCAGCACGACGCCCTGCACGTGCTCGGCGATGATGAGGCCGTCCGGGATATACAGTACCGGTGGCGCGTCGATGAGCACGTAGTCGTAGTCGGCCGTGATCGCGTCCAGCAGCGCCTTGAAGCGCGTGGAGGAGGAAAGCAGGTGCGAAGCGCTCGTTTTCAGCACGCCGCCGGTGATGACTTTCAGCGTGCTGTCCGGGATCGATTTTACGATGTCGGTGATCTCGGCTTCGCCGGCCAGGTAGTCGGTCAGGCCGACCTCATTCTTGATGCCGAGATGCACGTTGATGTAAGGACGTCTCAAGTCCGCGTCGATGACGACGATCTTTTTGCCCATCGAGGCCAGAGATAGCGCGAAAAGTGCGATCACTGTGCTCTTGCCTTCGTTCGGCGTCGTCGAGGTCATCATCAGCGCCTTCGACTTCTGCGTCGGCACCGAGAAGAAAAGGTGCGTGCGCATCAGCGTGACCGCGTCGGCCAGCATCGGGTTGTCTTTGCTGCTCTTCAGCAGGTTCTGAAGGCGCGCGACCTTTGAAATCGACGCCTCGCTCATGCGTTTTTTTTCTTCTTTGGTCGTGAGGCCCGAGATCAACGGGATGTATCCCATGAAAGGCACGTTGATCGCGGCGCGCACCTCGTCCTCGTACCAGACGCGCGGGTTCACCTGTTCGACGTAAAGCGCCATCAACACGCCGCAGACGAAGCCGATCATCGTGACGCCAAGGATGCCCTTCGTCCTCTTGGGGCTCGAATGATGCTTTGGCACCGGCGCCGGGGACAATACCTTGATGTTCGTCAGGTGGAAGTCGCCCATCACACCCGCCTTGAAGCTGTTGACCAGCACGTCCTTGCGCTGCTGGATCTGCTCGTCGATGTTCACGAGCCTATCGTGGAGTTCCTTGAGCGCCGGATATTCGGGCTTGTACCGCACCGACATTTCCGCGATCTTCGTCTCGATCGCGAGCTTCGTTTCGCGCAGCTTTTGGGCCGTGACGTCATCGGCTTCGGAAGGCAGCGTGAATTCGGGAGTTTCCTTTCTCTCCGCGCCGGGCTCCTCAGACGACGAAACGATGTTCGGAGACTGCCCGGGCAGCCATTTGAGCATCTGCTTGGCGACGAACAGATCGTCCTGCGCCTTTTCCTGGATGTAGATGTCAACGGCGCGGTTCGCCACCTGCGCGGCCAGAGTCCTGTTTTTCGATTTCACGAGCACCGAGATGAGCCGCGTGCCGCGCACGCGCTTGGCGAAAAGCTGATAGGAACCACCCGGGATCTTCAGGTCGGCCGCGAGCCGTTCGGCGACCTTGCGGCCCATGATCATCGCGACCTGCGTGCCGTAATAGTCGTCCTCGCCGCGGAAGTTCTGCGTCATGTCGGCCGGCGAGATCTTCTCAAGATTGCCGAGTTGTTCGACGAGGATCTGCACTTCGGCCTCGTAGGTGTTCGGGATCAGCGAAAAAAATACCGTCGATGCGATAAACGCGATGCCGGTAATGAGCAGTATCGTCTTTCTTTCATGGAAAATAATCTGCGTAAATATCGACCAGTCGGCCGGACCTTCCTTGTCGGGATAGGAGCCGGGCGGCACTTGTTCAGGCATCTGAACCTTTCTTTAGAATAACGATTCGGGGATGTAAATGATGTCCCCTTTTTCAAGCGTCACATTGTCTTCGCTGCCGGTGATGATGGCCTGCGCGTTCACTTCGAAAACTTTTTTGTCCAAATCGGCCGTCGTGCGCGTGATGCGGACGCGGCGCGGGTTCGCGACCGACGTGAAACCGCCGGCCTGCGAGATCAGCTGGATCAGATTGAGTCCCGGTACGAGATCGTAGTTCGACGGCCTCTGGATCTGGCCGAGGATCGTCACGGCCTCGCTCAGATTGACGACGTCATTGATGTCGGTACGCGCTCCCGGCACGTAGACGACGTCTCCGGACTGGAGCAGGAAGTCCTGGTCGAACCCGTCCAGGATCTTTTTCACATCGACGATGCGCGTATCCTGCTCGCCTTCGGTCGGCGTGCGGTTGATCGTGACTTTGCCCGAGTCGGCGCCGCGGATCAAACCACCGGCCTGCGACAGGATGCGCACCAGCGTCATGCCCTCGGTCAGCTTGTAATTGCCGGGCTTTGCGACCTGCCCCATCACGGCGACGGAGTTCAGATAATCCCCTTTTTCCTCGGTCACCTGAACGATCTTCGGAACGAACAGCGTGTCTCCGGGCAAAAGCGAAGGATCCGCTTCTGTGCCGTTCAAGATGGCTTCGACGTTGACCGGCAGCGACTTGCCGACGCCTTTCGAGTTGCGCATGATCTTGGACGACGAGTACAGGGCGTCCGCCGAAAAACCGCCGGCCCTCGAGATCATCCGCAAAAAAGTCGCTCCCGGCGGCAGCGTGAAATTGCCCGGCGTATTCACGCGCCCGAGGATCGTCACCGAGTTGTACAGACTCTCTTCGAAAGCGACTTCCACTTGAGGGTTATTCAAATAATCTTTCGCCAGCGCCTCGCGCAGATTTTCACGGAATTCGCTCAAAGAAAGTTCCGCCGCGCGGATTTTTTCGACCAGAGGAAAGCGCACGTCGCCCTGCGCGTCGACCGCGTAGATGTCGGAAAGATCTTTTTCGCCCTGCACCGTGATCTTCAGCTTGTCGCCGGAATGGATTGGATATGAGCTTTGTTCGGCGGGGGCGGCAGCCGGATCGCCGGGCTGAGACGGCGTGTAGACCGCCGGCTGCGGTTGCGGGGATGCAACGGCTTCGGGCGCCGCGGCCTGGTCCGGAAGGACCGCAGGCGAGGAAGTCAGCGTAGAGGTCTGGACGGCGGAGGCGGCCTGCCCGTTTCCGGCTGCCTTTTCCAGCTCTGCGGCGTTCCAGTCCCCCTTGAGGACGTAGTTCGCTTTCTCGTCGGGCTTTGTTTCGTCGGCCGCCGGCACGGAACCGCATAAAATCATCGTCGCCGCAAAAAGCGCGAACCCGGCGATTTTTTTCATCAGAAATCCATCCTCAGCGAACCCGCGATCCTCTGCTCATCATACTGAAAATTCTTGAAACTTGAAAATTTCGTCAGCGACTCGATCGAGCCGAAATAAGTCCACGATCCCTTGGTGTTCCAGCTGAAACTGAGGCCATAACTGTAGACCTGATTTTCGAGCTGGCGCGTGTGCGCCAGCGCCGGGTTTTCCGGGTCGGTTAACGTGTAAAATCCCTCGCGCGAATCCGTAATCGCGCTCGTGAACGCCGTGACGACCAGCGGCTCGTTCACCCGCCCGGACTCTACGATCCGGGCGCCCGACTATTCGCTCTTAAGCGAATCGACCAACTCGGTGCTTAACGACCGGAAGTCGAGCGCCTCATTGATCGAGTGGTCCACCGAAAGCGTGCCGGATATCCTCGGCGTGAGCTGGTGGCGCACGCTCGCGCTGAATTGCGGCCCTTCGGCGGGTTGGAAGCGCTCGGCCAGATAATCGGTCCTGCCATACGCGGCCTGGAACGTTAAGTCCGTTTTCAGCGTCAGCCGGTTCTTCACGCCGGCCGCCGCCCGGTAATTCCGTTGCGAGAACTCTCCGCCCTTGAAATAATCGGTGTAGCCGGCGCTGCCGTTCAGGAAAAACGTGGTCTTCGGACTGTACTTGTAGGCGATGCCCGGCGTGAACGTGTTTTTTTGGTAACTGAACAATTCGACGTCGGGATTGGTCTGGTTCGAGGAGGCCGGAAAAAGCACGTAGGAGTAATCGTAGGTAGCCGTCAGGTCCACTTTCGGCCTCAAGTGATAGACGCCTTCGATCTGCGCGTTGTCGGTCCACGCGATCACGCGGTTGTTGTTCGGCGAGGCGAGCTCCGTGCGTTCGCCGGTCTCGCGCGCCGAGAGGGGCTTGAGCGTGTTCTTGAAGTTCAGGTCGTACTTCTCTTCATGCAGGTGCGCCTCGAAGCTCAGCGTCTGATTGAAACGGCTGAATTTCTGCACTTCGACGTAATCAACGTAGTTCAATTCGTAGAACGCGTTCAGATAAAGACGGCTGATGTTCTTTTTCCCCAATGAGACGCCGGCGAACGGCGTATAGATGAACAACACGTCGTCTTTCGTGTCGGTGCGGCTGTAAAAAAGATTGGAATCGTAAAGCGTGGAAAAACGGAAGCCTTTCCGGAGGCGCCAAGGCTGTCCTTCTGCCTCGGCAGACGTTGGCTTGATCAGACCGCTTTCCGTTTCCTGCCGCTCTTGGATGCCCTGCTCGAAAGCCCGGACCCTCTCGGCTTGGGCGTAGCCGTAAGTGAATTCTTGGTCCGCTCCGTTGATCGATTCCATATACCCGTCTTCCGCCCGGCCCTCCGGCTGCAGGCAGCAGCAAAAAAGCATGAGGCTTATACAGACTATTTTAATTATATAGTTTATCATTAAGTTATTAAAATTTAACTAATTTTAACAAGTACTTAGTACGCTTGCAACAAAAAAGTGTTCAGAGATAAGGCAGGATCAACGGCTGATACGGACAGAAAGGCGGGGGCAGGAGGACTTGATTTCGCAACGGCTGCAAAACGGCGATACCGGCTGACAGAGATTCTGTCCGAAGCAGACGAGCAGGTCGTTGTACTCGATCCAATAACGGCCCGGCAGTATTTTACGCAGCTCCTGCTCCGTTTCATCGGGAAATTTTGTTTTGACCAGTCCCCAGCGGTTGGAAATGCGGTGGACGTGCGTGTCGACGCAAATTCCATGTTTGTTGTAACCGACTGTGACTACAAGGTTTGCGGTCTTCCTTCCGACCCCTTTCAAAGTCAGTAAAGTCTCGATATCCGAAGGCACTTGTCCGCCGAATTTATCCAACAGCGTGCGGCAAATGTCGAGGATGTTGCGCGCTTTGGTACGGTAAAACCCCACCGGATAAATGATCTTTTCGATCTCGGCTGCGCTGAGCTTCAGCATCGCTTCCGGCGTCTCGGCTTTTTCGAAAAGGCGATGGCTCGCCTCTTCCGTGGTCTTGTCTTTCGTGCGCAGGCTCAGGACCGTGGAGATAAGCACCCGGAACGGCGCGTATTCGCCGGTCGCGAACGTGCCAACGATGGGTGGCTTCCATGCCTTGACCTGCCGCCGGAGCACGCGCAGCATGTGCGGGAGGTTTTTCAGCGCCTGTGTTTGCAGCTTTTTGGCGGCCATACGGCATTATAGCATGTGCGCGGCCGGACATGGCGCCGGCGGCGGGGCTTATGTTATGATGAGGTCTATGTTTAAAGCGATCGCCGAGCTCGGCGCTTTCCTCGTCTTTCCGAATATCTGTGAGATCTGCAAAAGCTCCGTGACGGCCGGCGCGGGGCCCGTCTGTGTCCCCTGCCGGACGCGCATGAAAAAGATCGCGCCTCCCTTCTGTCCCGGATGCGGCCGCACTTCGGCCGGCCCGGACCGGCTCTGCGGACAATGCGGGCACGGCGCCCGCCCTTTCGACCGCGCCTACGCGGCTTTTTATTACGAAGGCGTGACGCGCGAGCTTTTGCACGCCTATAAATACAAGGAAAGAAGATCGCTCGAAAAAATATTCGCCGCCGCACTTTCGGATTTTGTCGCCGCGCATCTCGATACTTCAGAGATCGACGCCGTGGTCAGCGTGCCGATGGACGCGCCGAAGACCCGGCGGCGCGGCTTCAACCAGTCGCGGCTCCTGTGTGCCCGCCTCGCCCGCAGCGCAGGCCTTCCAGACCTCTCAGGCGGCTTTGCGCGCCGGAGATCGCGCGGCGCGCAGTCGCTGCTGCGCAAATCCGAGCGCGCCAAAAATATCGCCGGCTCTTTTTTCGTGAAAAAGCCGGGAACGTTCGCCGGTAAGAACGTGCTGCTTGTCGACGACGTGCTGACGACCGGCTTCACGGCCTCCGAATGCGCGTCGACGCTGAAGGCGGACGGCGCCGCTTCGGTGACCGTGCTCGCGGCCGCGCGGGGCGAATGACGATGCGTATCCTGCGCAACCACCTGCTGTTAGAATTTTTCCGGCCGTTCTTCCTGTCGCTCGGCGCGTTCATTTTCCTGTTCCTGCTGGGTCGCGGGCTCGTGCAGATGGCCGATTTCATTTTCAACAAGTCCGTGGATCCGATGCTTATCTTCAAGCTGCTCTTGTATTCGATGCCGTTCATCCTGACGTTCCTGATCCCGATGTCGGTGCTCGTCGCGACGCTGATGATGTTCGGCAAACTTTCCTACGACAACGAGATCATGGCGATGCGCGCCAGCGGCATGAACCTCCTGAAAGCCGCGCGGCCGCTGTTCCTCGTCGCCGTGATCCTGTCGCTGTTCACGTTCCTGCTCTCGGACCGCATCGCGTCGTCGACGCATTACCGCTACCGCCAGCTGCTGAAGCGCATCGGCATCGAAAATCCTGCCGCCGCGCTCGAGGAAGGCACGTTCATCAAACGCTTCAAGAACTTCGTGATCTTCATTTACGAGATCGACAAGAACAAATTGAAGGGCATCCGCATTTACCAGCCGCAGGAAGGCAAATCGACGCGCACGATCACAGCGCAAAAAGGCGAACTGATCTCGATCCCCGAAAAAGGCATCATCAAGCTAAGGTTGATCCAGGGCACCAGCGACGAGCCCGACCCGAAGGACCCCGCAAAATTCTACACGCTGAATTTCAAGACCTACGACTTCCCGCTCAACGTCTCCGACATCGGCGAGTCGAACGAGCTCGGCAAAAAACCGAAAGACATGTCGATCCGCGAACTACAGGCCGAGATCCGTTCGCTCGGGCGCGAGGGCATCAAGGCCACTTACCCGCTGACGGCGGAGATCCACCAGAAGATCGCGCTGGCGCTTTCGAGCGCCGCGTTCCTCTTGATCGGCATCCCTCTCGGCATCACGACCCGCCGCTCGAACAAATCGGTCAGTTTCGGCATCAGCCTCGCGCTGATGACGCTTTACTGGACGCTGCTGATCATCGGGCACATCTTCGCGAAGAAAGGCATGGTGCCGGCGTTCTTCGGACTGCAGATGGCCAACTTCGTCGTCGGCGGAGCTGGCATCTTTCTTCTGCGAAGAATGGGGCGCGTCTAGGCGGTGCGCATCCTCGACCGTTACCTGATCAAAAGTTTCGTTTCCGCGCTCGTCTACTGCCTCGGCGTCTTTTTGATCATGTTCATCATCATCGACCTGTTCAACAACCTCGACGAATTCATGAGGAACGGCGTGTCGGCGCGCGTGATACTCACCTATTACGGCTACTTCATCCCGACCATCCTCGTGCAGGCCGTGCCGATCGCCTGTCTCGTGTCCGTGCTGCTCGTGATGGGCAACTTGAGCCGCCACAACGAGATCGTCGCGATGAAGGCCAGCGGCGTCAGCGCATTCCACATCCTCGTCCCCTATTTCTTTATCGGCATCCTGATCAGCTTCGGCGTGCTTCTCTTGAGCGAAATGGTGACTCCCAGTTCCTCGCTGACGTCGTCCGCGATCATGGAAGGCGTGATCAAGAAGGGTAAAAAAGGTTTCGAGGAGCGGGCTCTGCAGAAAGTCACGCTTCACAAGGACAACCGCATGATCTACGCTCGCGAGTACGAGATCTCGGCCGAGACGCTGCACGACATCGTGATCTTCGAGAACAACCCGCGCGATACTTACCAGACCGAGATCAAAGCCAAGCGCGCCTGGTACCGCAACGGCAAATGGACGTTTTTCGACGTGATCCAATGCCGCATCAACCGCCGCGGCGAGGTCGTCGGCAGCCCCGTGTTCACGCCGCAGATGGACTATCCGCTGAACCAAAAACCGGCCGACTTCGTGAGCAAGGGCACCGAGGTCGCGTTCATGAATTCAAAACAGCTGAAGGATCACATCGAGCACCTTCAGAACGCCAGCCAGAAGCTCGTGCAGAAGCTCTCGGTGGACCTGCATTACAAGATCGCGTTCCCGTTCGTGAGCTTCATCGTGATGCTGATCGGCGCGCCGCTGGCGATGAAGACAGGCCGCGGCGGCACCGTGATGGGCGTCGGGTGGAGCTTCGCGCTCGTGTTCCTGTACTACGGCATCGCCTCGACGTGCCTGGCGCTCGGCAAGGGCAACTACCTGCCCCCGGTGTTCGCCGCGTGGTTCGGCAACATGTTCTTCGCGGTCGTCGGCCTTTACCTGATCAAAAACACTTCTTAATTTTTACGCAATAAAAAACCCCGGCCGCGCGAGCAGCCGGGGTTTTTTATTGCGACGAACTTACGTTCCTGTCTCCCACGCGGCGAGGTATTTTACCTGCTCTTTGGAAAGCTTGTCGATGTCGACGCGCATCGATACGAGCTTGAGGCGCGCGATCTCGCGGTCGATCTCGAGCGGCACGCGGTAGACTTTCTTCTCGAGTGACTTGTGGTGCTCGACCACCCACTCGCTGCCGAGCGCCTGGTTGGCGAAACTCATGTCCATCACCATCGCAGGATGTCCTTCGGCGGCGCCGAGGTTCACGAGACGTCCTTCGGCCAATAGATAAATGCGCTTGCCGCCCGCCAGCGTGTACTCATGGATGAAATCGCGTATCGCGCGGACTTTTTTGGCGGTCTTCTTCAGGCCCGCGACGTCGATCTCGACGTCAAAGTGGCCCGAGTTGCAGACGATCGCGCGATCCTTCATCGCCTGGAAATGTTCTTTGCGCACCACGCTCGTGTTGCCGGTGACCGTGACGAACACGTCGCCCTGCGGCACCGCCTCTTCCATCGGCATCACCTGATAGCCGTCCATGACGGCCTCGAGCGCGCGCAGCGGGTTGATCTCGGTGACGATCACGTTGGCGCCGAGACCCTTGGCGCGCAT
This sequence comes from uncultured Planctomycetia bacterium, assembly GCA_964502045.1. Taxonomy (GTDB): domain Bacteria; phylum Omnitrophota; class Gorgyraeia; order 2-02-FULL-51-18; family 2-02-FULL-51-18; genus CAMDWQ01. The sequence continues at coordinate 9,702 of CAZCVC010000024.1, forward strand.
CGCGACACCACGGCCGCACCAGCCGTAGCCGCAGACGACGACCGTGGCACCGGCGACGAGCATGTTGGTCGCGCGGATGATACCGTCCATCGTCGACTGACCCGTGCCGTAGCGGTTGTCAAAAAAATGTTTCGTGTCGGCGTCGTTGACGGCGACGATCGGATACAGAAGCTTGTGCTGCGCTTCGAGGCTGCGGAGGCGGATCACGCCGGTCGTCGTCTCCTCGGTGCCGCCGATGACGTTCTTCAGATACTTCTTCGGTTCCTTGTGGATCGCGGCCACCACGTCGGCGCCGTCGTCCATCGTCAGGTGCGGCGCGTGGTCGAGCGCGGCGTAAATGTGGCGGTGATAACTGGCGTTGTCCTCGCCCTTGATCGCCAGAGTCGTGATGCCGTAGTCTTTCACAAGCGAGGCCGCGACGTCGTCCTGCGTCGAAAGCGGATTGGAGGCCACAAGCACGACGTCGGCGCCGCCGGCCTTCAGTACCAGCGCCAGGTTGGCCGTCTCGCAGGTCACGTGCAGGCAAGCCGAAACGCGCAGGCCCTTCAGCGGCTTTTCTTTCCCGAAGCGCTTGCCGATGAGATCGAGCACCGGCATGTTGTTGCCGGCCCACTCGATGCGCGATTTGCCCTTCGGGGCGAGTTTTACGTCGGCGATGTCGTGTTTGACGCTCATGCGATTCTAAACCCTTTTTTCAAATCCGATGCTTTGTCCAGTTTTTCCCATGTAAAACCGGGCTCGTTCCGTCCGAAGTGGCCGTACGCGGCCGTGTTCTTGTAGATCGGCCGGCGCAGGTTGAGCTGCTTGATGATGCCGAGCGGCCTCAGATCGAAATGTTTGCGCACGAGCTTCGCGATGCTGCCGTCGCTGATCCTGCCGGTGCCCGACGTGTCGATCATCACCGACACCGGCTCCGCGATACCGATCGCGTACGCGATCTGGATCTCAC
>CAZCVC010000025.1:0-10617 GCA_964502045.1 uncultured Planctomycetia bacterium
GCGCCTGATCACGCACGCCCTGCGGCTTGCGCGCGTTGGGCGCCTTCAGGAGCGACTCGATCTCGCCGGTGCTCAAGGCCTCCGGCAGGCGCTTCCAGAGCTTCGGCGCCTCGAGACTTTCGGTCACGTCTTCGCCGATCTTGCCTTCGGACATCAGAAACTTGTGGAACATCCGGACCGCGACGAGCTCGCGCGCGACAGAGACCGGCGAAAGCTCCCGGTCTCTTTCAGAAATCAGAAAATCCATGATTTCCTTGCGGGTCACGGAGGCCGGCGAGGTGATCTTACGCTTCTTCAGAAAAGCGCCGTAGCGCTTCAGGTCCCTGCCGTAGGCAAGCGTCGTGTTTTTCGACAACCCCTTTTCGATCGAAAGGCTGTCGAGAAAAACGCCGACGAGCTCGGTCACGCCGTGGCTGGTCCGTCCGGCTGTTTCCCAGCCGGCGGAGGCTCAGGCGTCTGGTCGCCCAAGTCGACTTTATCCGCCAACAGGTCGTTTTTGACCTTGTCGTAGTAAAAATCCCGCCCGACGCCGCGGCGGATGCGCTCGAGCTCGGTGCGCAGAGGGCCGACGTTGCCGGCGCCCCGCCCGGCCTCGTCGAGTTTCTTCAAAAGATCCCCGAGATCGTTGATCAGGAGCTGCAGTTGGGCGTTCTTTTCCGGCTTCAGGTACTGCTGCATCTGCTGCAGGTGGCCGACAGCCTCCTGCGCGGCGCGGCCCACTTTCTTGGAATTGTCACCGAGGTTGTCCATCAGCTCGTCGTGCCAGGTCTTCCAGAGCGTGTAATGGGTCTTGTAATAATAATCGTTCGAGTACTTCTTCTGATACTCGCCTTCCTGATAATAGATCGAAGCGACGGGCCGCACGGGAGTTTTCCGTTTCGGCGTGAATTTGCGCTGCACGGTCTCGCAGCCGGCGAACGTGACGAGCGAGCAGAGTAGTGCCACGGAAAGTGTTTTTTTCATCCGGAATCTCCTTATCCCCATAATTTTATTGGCTTTGAATCAATTTTAAAAAATCTTGTTCGCTCAGAACTTCGATGCCGAGCTTGTGCGCATCATCGAGCTTGGAGCCGGGTTCTGCCCCGGCGATCACGCCCGTGGTCTTTTTGCTGACGCTCGACGACACTTTCCCTCCGCGCGCCTCGATAAGGGACGCGGCCTCGTCGCGGGAATGGCCTTTGAGCGTTCCGGTGAGAACGTAGGTCTTGCCGCTCAGCATTCCTCCGCCGGGGGGCACGTTTTCCGCGCCCATCTCATGCATCTTAACACCGATTTTCGCCAGCTTCTCTAAAATTTTTTGGTTCTGCCGGTTCGCAAAAAAATCGAGCATGGCCTCCGAGATCGCGCCGCCGATCGTGTCGATGGACTCCATGTCCTCTTTGGTGGCTTTTGCGAGCGCATCCATCGAACGGAAATGCCGGGCCAGCAGCTTCGCGGCCCCGACGCCGACGTGGCGGATGCCCAGCGCATATAGGAAGCGCGACAGTCCGCGCTCTTTTGAGGCCTCGATCTGGCGGACGAGGTTGTCGGCTGACTTTTCGCCCATGCGTTCGAGGCCTTCGAGCGATTCTTTCGGAAGAACGTAGATGCCGGCGAAATCCTTGACGAGGCCCTTGTCGACGAGCTGCTCGACCAGCGCGTCGCCGAGACCTTCGACGTCCATCGCCTTGCGCGAGGAGAAATGCAGCAGCTTCGCCTTCAGCTGCGCCGGGCAGCTGACGTTCAGGCACCGGTAAGCCACTTCCTCGGGGTCGCGCGCGGCTTCGGAGCCGCAGACCGGGCATTTTTTCGGAAAAACGAACGCTTTTTCGCTGCCGGTCCGCAGGTTTTTCAGGACTTCAGTGACCTGCGGGATGATCTCGCCGCTCTTTTCGATGCGCACCCAGTCGCCCACTTTAAGCTCGAGGCGTTTGATCTCGTCCTCGTTGTGAAGCGTTGCGCGCGCCACGGTAGTACCGGCCAGGAACACGGGTTCGAGGTTCGCTACCGGTGTCAGCACGCCCGTGCGGCCGACCTGCACCGTGATCGACAGAAGCCTGGTCTTGGCCTTTTCAGCCGGAAATTTGTACGCAATAAGCCAGCGCGGGCTCTTGTTGGTCGCGCCGAGGCGCCTTTGCTGCTCGAGCGAATTGACTTTGAACACGAGCCCGTCCGTGTCATAGCCGAGTGACGCTTTTTTCTTTTCCCACTCGTCGCAGGCCGCGTACACGGCGGCGAGATCGCGGCAGACACGCGCGTGCGGGTTGACCGGAAGCCCCCACGCCTTAAAGAGGTCGAGCACTTCGGAGTGGCGTTTGGCGACTTTTTCCTCGTGTGCGCCGACGCTGTGCGCGAAAAAAGAAAGGCCGCGCGACCCGACGAGAGCGGCGTCCAGCAGCTTCAGAGAACCGGCGGCGGCGTTGCGAGGGTTCGCGAAAAGTTCGTCGCCCTCCTTTTCCCTTTCGGCGTTCATCCTGTCGAATACTTTCCTCTCGAAAAAGATCTCGCCGCGGACCTCGATCGAACTCGGCGCCTTCGCGCCTTTCAACTTCTGCGGGATCGAGCGGACGGCGCGGATGTTGGCCGTGATGTCGTCGCCGCGCGTGCCGTCGCCGCGCGTGGCCGCGCGGACCAGCGCACCGTCTTCGTACAGAAGCGACAGCGACACGCCGTCGATCTTGAGCTCCATCACGTATTCGGGTTCGGTGCCGGCGAGATTTTTGCGCACGCGCTTGTCGAAGTCCTCGACCTCCTCTTTCGAATACGTGTTATCGATGCTGAGCATCGGCACCGGATGCTCGACTGTTTTGAACGTGCGGGCCGGCGCGCCGCCGACCTTTTGAGTCGGCGAATCGGGCGTGCGCAACTCCGGGTGGGCGGCCTCGAGCTTCTCGAGACTCTTCACGAGCGCATCGTAGGCTTGGTCGGAGATCTCGGGCTTGGCTTTGTCGTAATAAAGACGGTTGTGCGTCTCGATCTCCTTGCGGAGCCGGCGAACGGCGGCCTTCGGACTTTCGGCGGTTTTTTTCGGGGACATCGGAACGGGCTTAGAGGTCGAACTCGACCCGGAAATCGGAGAATTCCTGGGTGGCTTTTTTCCAGTTTACGTCGGCATTCTTGATATGGGGGCCCATCGCACTTTTTCGGATGCGCTCGAGCAGCATCTCTACGTCTTCCTTCGGGCCCTCGCAGACGAGCTCGACGCGTCCGTCGCGCGTGTTCTTCACCCATCCCGAGAGCTCGAGCTCCTGCGCCAGCGCTTCGGCGGTATAGCGGAACCCGACACCCTGAACGCGGCCCGAATAGAACACGTGCGCGCGCTCGAACGCCTTCGTTTCTTTCTTTTTCACCCCACCACCTCCTTAAGGATGGTGAAGTCAACCGACAGTGGTGGAGATGGTGGGGTCATAGCTTTATTTTACCATCCAGCTCAGCAAGGGTCTTTAGAAAAAACTCCCTGTCTTTCGGATGTGTGAGGTATTTCACGACCTCTTCTTTTTTTACCCAGCGCGCTTCGGGGTTGTGGGGGTCTGTGGGCACTAGCTTCGTCTGCGAAGTGCGGAAAAGAAAAAAAGTGAGGACTTTGATCTCCGAATCGTCGTCGCCGCCCTTCAGTGCGATCTTCGGCCTCTCGTAGGTGCCCAACTCACGGACGAACTCCAGTTCCGTGAGGCCGGACTCCTCACGGATCTCTCGCGTCGCCGCCTCGAGCGCGGTTTCGCCCGGCTCGATGTGGCCTTTCGGCAGCGACCAGGAATTGTTGTTCTGGTTCACGATGAGCGCCTCGCCTTTCGCGTTGAAGACGACGCCGCCGGCGCTATGCCTTTTTTTCACCCGAATGTCCTTTCCGGGAGATGACGAAAAAAAGCGGCACAGACAAAAGCTGCGCGATGACGGAGAATAGGATCACGGAGCCGAGCGAGCGGTCGTAGAGCCAGCCCATCAGCAAGCTGCCGATAAACCAAGCTAGGCCGTAGCCGGTGTTGAAAATGCCGAAAGCCGTCCCCCGCTTTTCCTTCGGCACCATCTCGGAGACGGCCGCGCGCATGATGGATTCCTGCGATCCCATGCCTATGCCCCAGAGAGCCATGCCGATCACGGCCAGGGTAAAGCTGTCCGAAAACACGAGCGGCGCGAAAAACGCCGAGATCAACGACACCGCGATGAGCACCGAAAGCCCTTTGCGGTCGAAAAGGCGCCCGAAGATAAGCGCCGAGATAGCGTCGACGCCCATCGCGACCGAGTACAGCACGGGGATCCAGACGGTAGGGACGGTCTCGGTCTTGTTCCAGTGGAAAGCGATCAGCGGAAAATCCGCGTAACCGGCGGCCACCAGCGCCACGGCCGAAAGGTAGAGCCAGAAGCGGCGGTTGAAACCCTGCGCGCCCGGCCCGGCCGCGCGGACTTCGAGGTCCTGCGGACGCGGATAAAGAAAGCGCGCCGTCACGAGGATGGAAAGCGCCATCAGGGCAGGCACGAGCAATACCGCATAGCCTGCGCGCAGGTCGCCGCGCACGGCGTAAACGGCGGCCACGATGAGCGGCCCCGACACGGCGCCGATCTGGTCGAGCGCCTCGTGCAGCGCAAAACCCCATCCCCTGCCCATGCTTTCGCCGGCGTGAGCCAGCATCGCATCGCGGGCCGGCGTGCGTATCGCTTTTCCCAGGCGTTCGAAGATCATCAGCGTCGCCGCCGCCGGCCAGTGTCCGGCCAGCGCCAGGCACGGCACCGCGATCAGGTTGATCGAATAGCCGACTATCGTGATGAACCAGTATTTTTGCGTGCGGTCACTGAGATAGCCGGAAATCAGGCGGAAGCCGTAACCGATGAGCTCGCCGAAACCGGCGACGAAGCCGACCATCGTGCCGCTGGCGCCGAGAAACGCGAGAAACTGGCCGTTGGCGCTGCGCGCGCCCTCATAGGTCACGTCACCGAAAAGGCTGACGAAGCCGAGGAGCACGACAAGCTGAAGTGCGGAACGTTGGGGGATCTTTTTCTCGTTTGAAAACATTGGAATAATTCTACCACAAAAACAAAAAACCCCGCGTCGTGAAACGCGGGGTTTTTCGCCGGACAATCGGGGCGCTTTAGGCGGCCTGTGCGAGTTGCTGCAGGCGCAGGCGCTCGAACGCGAGCCTTTGGCCGAAGTTGGCCAGCAGCGGTTTCAGCTCGAGCCAATTGAGGATAGCCTCGGCATCGGCATCCTTCAGGCCCAGGCCTTTGACGACTTGGAACAGCTGCCCGCTGTACTCGCGGTAACGGTCGCCTGACAGGTGCGCAAGCGTCTGGTAGACGCCGGCAAGGCGGTCCGGAATGCCCTTCGTGAGGTCCGCGCGGCCGAATCCGGCGGCGAGGTTGAGCTCGATGAAATCGGTAAATTCGCCTTTGGCCAGGCGCTTCAGCGGCAGGTTGAGGGCCTCGCCGTTCGTTCCCTCGATTAGCGACTTGCGGTCGCTCGTGAGGTTCACAACCGTCGCGCCGGGGCGGTCCTCGGTGGAAAAGAGTTCTTCTTCAAGGAGCGAGGTTAGAATGCTGACGACTTCCAGCGCCAGCTCCGTGCTCGAACGCTTCGCCAGCTCGCCTACCACGCCGTCCTTGTTGGCGGGGTCCGCCTGGAGGGCGAATTCGTCGCGCGCTCTGTCGAGCAGCTTCATGTCCGCGCTGGTAAAGCGGAACGTCACGTTGCTGAAAACAGGGTTACGCTTGAGCTCGATGAGTTTGATCGCCAGCTGACGGAGGTTAAGCTCGAGATCTTCTTTATAGGCATCGAGGTCGATGCGCACGCTCACGGCCTTCGTCGTGTCGGTGTAGGACGTGCCGGCCAGTGCGTTGTTCACATATTCGTTCAGCTGGCGCGCCATCGCCGAAGCATCCTGCAGGGAGATTTCGACGCGGCCGGACCCGCCTTTGATCTGTCGGAAATTACGGATCACGATCGGTTCGAGATTCACGGCCGTAGCTGTCAGAACATCGCTTTCGACCGCGAGGTCAAACACGGTCGGCCGGCCCAGAAGAACCGCCAGACGGCGCCCGTTCACGGAAGGATAAGCCTGCGCAACGCTCGCCAGGAAGGACGGAACGCGCGAAAGCGTGTCAGGTGTGATGGTTTCAACCTGGAATTGCCGCAGAGATACGGTGAGCGGCAGAGACGTCGCAGACACGGTGGACGGACGGAATTCACGGCGAGCGGCGTTGCGGACCCGGGCCTCCTGACGGCGCGGCGTCGAAACGGCGATGCGGGCATCGGTCTGCGGACGACGCGGATCCGAAGCGATAAGACGCGCGGACGCGGAAACCTGGCGGATGGCCGGAGGCTCGAGAACGATGCCGGCGGCAAGGCGCGCGCCATCGTCGAGAATTTTTCGCAACGCGATACGCGAATTTTCGAAAACGCCGGCCTTGCCTTCGGGAGTCGACGCGCCGACGTGCGGCGCATAAAACACGCGGGCCAGCTCTTTCAGCACGTCTTCGACTTTGTCGTCGACGAAATAAAGGATGGGCTTGGACTTCAGATCGACCACACGGTCGCCGGTCAGCGCCAGGATGCCGGCGGCGTCGCCGATCTTGCCGCGGTCGGGATTGATGACGGCGATGAGACCGGGATTCGAGCGCAGCTTCTCGACGACGCTGCCGCCGATCAAGCCTTTGGTCTCGTCGTTCAATCCGGTCAAAAAGATGACAAAGTTCGCCTCGCCGTAGATCGTGTCCTTGTCGGCGTAGCGGTAGCCCTTATCGGCGGACGGGCGGGCGTCCTCTTCGCGCTCCATCGTGCGCGAGTTGATGAGCACGTTCATGTTCAGAGCTTTACCGAGCTCTGCGGCTTCGAGGCCGATGTCTCCGGCGCCGATGATGCCTACGGTCTTGCCCTGGAGGAATTGGAACACCTCGGCGCTGAGAGGATGCAAAAATTCAGCGGACTTCGTTCGCAGGTAAGCTTCCTCGGGTTTTTTCGTTTTTTCTTCGACAGCCTTCTGCCAAGAATCCAGCGTTAACAAGGATGCGGGGCTTGCATCCTCGGCCGGTACGGAACCCGGCGTCAGGAGCCTCTGCACGGCCGACCCGATCATGCGGTAAGCCAGCGCCGCAACGGAGGCCTTGGAACCCTTCGTGCCGATGACTTCGATGCCGCGCGATTCGGCGTATTCGACGTCGACGTTGTCGAGGCCGTGGCCCATGCGGATGATGTATTTAAGGTCCGGCAGCGCGTCGATAAGCGCGCGGTCGACCTGCGTTTCGGAGCGGACGAAAAGCACGACGATCGGGGTCGTCTGCTGATAAGCGATGATCGCGGCGCGCTTGTCGGTTTCTTTTGAAAAATCGACGGTCCCCGTAATGACCGAATCAAATTCGGTCGTCGGCGAATCTGCGGAAACGATATTATTGCCTTGAATCGCGAGCCTTGAAGGCACTACCGTCGTCTTCGCAGGCGTTCCCCCGTCCCCTTTGTCAGTTTCGCTCAATGCGAGCGGCGGAATTTCTCCGGCGGCCGGCAGCGAAGCGATCGCGCCGATGACGGCGGCGCCGCGGCCCGTGGCGTCGTCGGTCGGCACGAACTTTACCTTCGAGGATGCGCCAGGCTGATAATCTTCGACGGCTTCCACGACATAACGCTGATACGTCAGAGATTTCGTGAAAACGGAACCGTCGACTGCCACGATGTGTGTTTTTTCTAAAGTTGGATCGTTTTTCAAAAGGATGGCAAGCGCCGCGGAGGTGAAGATACGCGCCGAGCGCTTCAAGACCTTCTCGACGACATCGCGGATGATCTGCTTCTCACGGGAGTTCGAACCAGGGAAATATTTGTCGATAGCGATCCCGGACAAGGAAGCGTCTTCGATGATCGCGGTCAGGTCTTCGCCTTTGAGCCCGTACTGCGTCGAAAGCAGCGCATATTTCCGCCCGTCAACGGGGCCGCCGAACAGACCCGCGTTCTCGTAAAGGTCCAGAAGGACCAGGCGCGTGATCTCGCCGATGTATTTGCCGGAAACCATCTTCTCAAGCCGCTTCAAGCCGGCATTCTCCGATTCGCGGTCCAGGCGGCGGTCAGCTTCGGTGAAAGTCGTGGCATTGAAACCGTCGAAGCCGCCCCATTCGTGGTTGATCGCGAAATCGCGGCCCCAGGAAGCGCCGTTGGTCCCGGTGCCGAGGATGGCGCCGATCTCGGCGTCGATGCTGGCGGTCAGCGTCGCCACAGTGTCGTTAGCGACAGCGGTGATCTTGACGTTCGTGACGCCTTTGTTCGTCAACGCCGTCTGCAGGAGTTTCGCGACGTCCTCGCCAACGACGCCCTGCACATTGAACCCTTTCGACCATTCGAGCAGAATGGCGCTATCAAGGGCGTCCTGCTGTGTCTTGAACGCGAACGCGAATCCGAGCGAATACGTCTGCGTGGCGGACAAACCTTCTGCTATCGCGGCGTCGCGCACGCGTTCGGCGATATAACCGAATAAATTATCGGCGGTCGCTTCCGGTCCCTCGATGAATTTGGCCGGGATGGCCTTTTCCTTCTGATAGGATTTTTCGTATATGATCTTTCCGTCCTTGATCTCGATCACCCACACGCGCACGTTCGTGCCGCCGAGGTCGACAGACAGGTATTTGCCATCGGGGATCGCCACTACTTTCGCGACACGGCTGTTCAGGTTGGCGAGCGATTTGCCGCCGTCCAGATGCTGGCGGAAATTTTCGGCGAGCTCGCGCATCATTTCGTGGTGAAGCTTCAGTTCGTCGACCGTGCGCGAGACGCGGAGCTCGTCGATGGCCAAACGGGAACCTTCTGCTTCCGCCAGCCGCGCACCGGCCAGCAGGCTCTTCTTCGATTTCTCGAGGTCCGTCGTTTCGAATGCCTGACGCACGACGAACATTCCGCGGTCATTGACCAGTAGCGTGTTGAACACAATTCGCCCGGCCTTACCCTCGCCCTTCACGAAGTCCACCTTCTTAAATTCATTGGCGAAATCTTTGCCGAACATGCCCTCGTCCGCGCCGGTCACCGACGTCAGCGCGATGGCGCCGCGTACCGGTTCGGGTTCTGAAAATACTTTATAGGGTCCCCAGCCGAACTGGCGCGCGAGCCATCCGGTGGACCAATAACCGAAGAGGCCGCGCTCGGCCCAGCTCTTTATCTCGTCTTCGCTGTAATTGCGGGCGTTTTCCTCGTTGTATTCGTCCGCGGTGCCGGCGTTCGAGATCAGAGTGCCGACGAACTGCGCGCGGCTCGACTTCGACGCGGAAAGGATGCCGACGGCCTTGCGGATCGCCGTGACTTCGGCGGAGCCTCCGCGGCCGAACATGAAGTAATGTTTGCCCTTCACGGCGGCGCCGGAGGCGACAAGACGCGGCGATAAGTCGCCGTCCGTGGGCAGGTGGATCTGAAGGCCCGGATAAGCCTTTTTCAGCTCAGCGGCGTCTTCGATGATCGCCTTGTGGCGATCGCGCGCTTTGGGCCCGCCGGGGCCTAGCGTCGTGATGACGGAATTGTTGATGAATTCAGCGATGAATTTATTCCGCGCGGCGAAACGGTACCACGGAATACCGGCCGCAGCCGCGTGCGATTTGGCGACCTTCAGCAGTGCGGCGCTCGGCAAGTCGAACGGTTTTACCCCCGCGTTGTCCGGCGCGCTGAAGCTGACGCCGCCGAAACGGTCGTGTTTGTCGCTGATCAGATAGGTTTCGGCGCTCCCCAGATGCGTGCGCGGGTCGGACGTCTCGCGGATCAGGCCGAACAGCGCGGTACTGTTGGTGCCGTTCAGCGAGAAGTTATTGGTATTATCGAGGCCGTCGCCGTCGAAGTAATTGATCGTCACGCCCTGCTTGCGCAGTTTCTTCAGGAATTTTTGGCGCTCTGCGTTTCCGGCCGGGCCGTCCGCGAACGTCGTTTTTTCGCCCCGGAAGTAAACGGTGCCCACTTTCAGCACGGCAACGCCGTCGCGCTCGCCTTCGTCGGCGAGAATGACAACAGCCTGGTCCTGGTTTTCTTTCGTGAATGTGATAATGGCACGTTCGAGCTGCGCGCCGGCTTTGAGGTCCGCCGCATCCTTGCCGTCCCGTCCGGTGCCGGCGCTCTGGACCGTCGCCGCTGCGGCGCCGATGGAACCGATGGTGGCCGCCGTCGAAAGCTTGTCGCTGAGCGCTTTGGTTTCGTCGCCGCTGACGCTCAGGACTTCGGTCAGTCCCGGTTTCAGGCCGTGCGCGGCCATCGCCTGCACATATTGGTTGTCGGTCGGCGTCGCGACGGGCACGAAACGTCCGCGCAATTTGCCGAGGCGGGCATCGCGCGTCGTCTGCGCGGCGCGGCGCAGCTCATCCTGGGCCACATTGAAATTCTTTGATTTGCCTCCCCAAACGTTGAGTCCAGGCCTCTGCAGACCGCGGCCGAACGAATAAGAGATCTCCCACGGCGTTTGTGTCAGAAGACGCAGGCGGCTGGCTTTGTCCTTCTCACCGGCGGCATCGAGCTCAGCGGCCGCTTCGCGACGCGCTTCTTCAAAACGCGTTTTGGACGCGCGGATCACGCCATGCAGGTTTTCCACGACCTCGTCGTCCCCTTGTCCCCCGGACAGGAACACGATCGCCGGAACTTCGGCCGGCACGGTCTTCAATAAACATTTCAACGTCTGGTATCCCACTTCGTCGCTT
>CAZCVC010000026.1:0-4263 GCA_964502045.1 uncultured Planctomycetia bacterium
AGGATTTCACCGGTCCCCATGGCGAATTAAATTATCAAGCCAACTTTCCCGCAGGAAAACAAGAAATACTTGTCACCATCTACAAGCCCGGCGAAAAACCCGTCATCATCAGCCGTCAGGTGGATCTGCGGGACACCTATATCTTTTTTGTGGGTTTCGGAGAAGCGGAACTGGGACATATGGACATTAAGGGCAACCTGCAATCGGTGTCCTCCGAGGACAAGGCCCGGTTCAATGACACCTGGTACGACGAGACACGCGTTGCCTATTATTTGAAAGGAAAAATAAAGGGCAAGTACCTGATCACCGCCAGCATCGATACGGACCGCGAGAAGCAGGAGCTTTTCCGCAATCTCGAGCCGGAGGATTATTACGCGGTCTACGGCGACGGCTCCTCGGTGCAGGCGGATGCCGCGGACACGCAGGATAAATATTATCTGATGCTGGAAGTGGACAAATCTTATTTGCGTTACGGTAATTTTGCCACCGGGCTTACCGGTACTGAATTTTCAGATTTCAACAGGACCCTTCACGGCACAAAAATGCATTACGAAACGCTTTCAGTGACGCCCGAGGGAAAGCCCGTGACGGTGGTCACGATGTTTCACGCAAGAGCCCGGCAGATCGCCTCACGCAATGAATTCACCGCGACGGGCGGAAGCCTTTTTTACCTGAAGCATCAGGATGTCGTGCAGGGATCTGAAAAGATCAAGGCCATCGTACGCGACAAGGTATCCGGAATCACTTTAAACGAAAGAACACTGGCCGCCGGACAGGATTATGACGTCGATTACGATCAGGGCCGCATCCGTCTTTATCGTCCGATTACCACGTTTACTTTCCAAAGCGATTCTATTCTTTCCACGGATATATTGTCCGGAAATCCGCAGTACTTGGCCGTTGATTATGAATACAAGGATGCCGGCATGGTCGAAGACATTACCAGCGGCGCCAGGGCCTCTCACTCCTTTTTGGGCGACCATGTCCGCCTTGGCGGCACTTATGTCAGCGAAAAAAGACCGATGGAAAATTATGAATTGGCGGGAACCGACGGGGAACTGTTTCTGCCGTTTGAGACTGTTCTTCGCGCGGAGACGGCTGATTCATCCTTGAAAAGTACCGGTCAATTTATCTCGCAGGATGGGGGGCTGACTTTTGCCGAGATCAGCGCGCCTGCCGGCGCCCAGGACGGGGCGGCGTATAAAATCGAATTGTCCAGCCGCCCCTGGATAGACGCGGAGATAGAATCCTATTACCGTATTATCGATACCGGTTTTTCTTCCGGCGGTACTCTGAGCGAGGCCGGTTCCAAAAAATACGGTGCGGCTTTTAAACAGCGGTTCGCGAAATTCAGCGAGATAATTCTGAAAACTGAATCCGAAAAACTATTAGATCGGTCTTCACCCGCCGGAACCGTCGGCTTGTCTACAGAAAAAATTACCAATCTCGCGCAATACCGCTATCTCAAGGATCGCTTCGAAGGTATTCTCGAATATCGTGACACCGACCAAAAGGATGTTCTTGATGAAAAATTATTGGGCGCGCAAGCCGGCTATCAGTGGGATGCCAAGACTAAATTTACCCTAACCGGGCAGGCGAGTTTGATAGATGAGAGCAATAATCAAATACGGGCGGCCGTGATTCGTAAGATAAGCGATACTTTGAGTCTCGAGGCGGCGCAGAGTTATGGTAATAAAGGTTTTGGAACGCAGTTCGGCATGGATGCATCTTTATTGGGTCAAAGGCACCAATTCACGCAAAATTTTGGTTCCTTGAAACAAAATACGCTGGATAAAAAAGACGAAGGCGCTGTTCCGGCGACGGATCTGGGGATGTCCAAAAAATTTGGCGACATGGATGTCCGTATGGCGGAAAGAGTCGGCGACAAAAAAAATAAGAAGCGCGGTGTTTACGTGACAAAAACCGATAAGGCCAACGGCCGGGTTGTGGAAGTCGCCAACGAAACTACCGGGGACGCGACGAGGACCGCTTACTCCGAGACGGTGGACGTCAACGAAAACCTGCAGGAATACACTCAGAATTCTTACACGCAAAACAAGGCCACGGAGGAAAAAATAACTTCCAGTGTTCAGGGTTACCGGGCCAAGATTCTGGATAAACGTGCCACTCTTTACAAAGAAGACGAATATTCGACTTCCGCCGATACGGTAAGGCAGGGTCAGCGTGTGGGGCTCGGATATAAACTGCGTGAATTCGGCTTGGCTGATTTCTCCTATCAAAGAATTCAGGATAAAACGGCGAGCGTGGAATCCGTGAAGCATGCCGGCAGGCTAGCGATCGACTACTTTGATTTCAACAAACTTAAGCTGGCCAACAGCTGGGAAGTCCTCCTGGATGACCAAGCGACAAACACCATGCAAGTTGTCTCTGCCGGAAACGCCTATTACTGGCTCAACTCCGATTGGACCTTAAGCGGGCGATACGAGTGGAGTTCGACGCGTGACCGGACGAGAAAAAATTATCTCGCGGATTTTTCAGAGATCCAGATAGGGCTTGCCTACCGCCCTGTCAAACACGACAAGTTAAACCTTTTAACTGAATACAAGCTTCTCTCCGACCGGGCGCCCGAATCACAGGCGACTGTGGACGCGGAAGATTCCAATAAGCGCCATGTGCTTCGTGGTGAATTTGCTTTCGATATCCATCCAAAACTAACCCTGATCGAGAAACTTGCCGTGAGGATGAATGAATCAAATACGGGCGGGGATAGACTTCGGTCTACCACTTATCTTTGGGCGAACCGTCTCAATTTTCATTTTAATGACCGCCTGGATTTAGCCGCCGAATACCGTTTTTTGGGCCAATCACTGGCTGAGGATATGAGCCAGGGCATCCTTTTGGAGGCCAGTTACCGCGTCACCGGAGCTTTGCGGTTGGCCGTGGGATACAATGCCGTCGAATACACTTCTGATATCGCAAGCGACTTGGATGCGGAGAGTTATGGCATCTATGCCCGAATTTTCTATGATCCGCTGGAAGAGATCAAGATGATGAATGAAAAAAAACTCCCCTGCTTGATCCCCACGCAGCCAGTAACCGGCTAACATCGTACGTTTACAAATAGAGCCCCGAACCGTATAATACCCCTATTAAAAAAAGGAGCCCCAAGGGCATGAAAAATCATTTCACCAAATTTGTTCTATTGATCTCCGTTTTCTCCACTTTCGGCGCGGGTTCTCGAGTCTGGGCCGACCCTTACACGGACAAGACCATCCACGACCCCGGCCACAAACCGGAATACAAGCACAGCGGAAAATCGTTCACATCTCCTTTTGATTACGCGCCGTGCGAAGAGCAGGCGCCGCGGCCGATCAAGCCCCAGCAGATCAAGCAGGCCAACCATTGCAACCAGTTCACGTTCGACGCGGCGAAATCGTACGACGTCGACAAGCAGAAGCTCGTCGTTTCCTGGGACTTCGGCGACGGACAGACGAGCAACCAGCCGACGGTCACGCACACTTATGAAAAAGCGGGCGAGTACGACGTCGTGCTGACGGTGCGCGACAGTTCGGGTCTCGAGTGCGACTCGAGCGTCGCTTCGACGAAGGTGCGCGCCAACCATCCTCCCGTCGTTAACGCCGGCCCGCCGGTCAAGGCCTGTCTTGGCGACAGCGTTTCGTTCGATGCGTCCCGGACCCAGGCCTCCGCGCCGGGTAAATATTGGTGGGATTTCGGCGACGGCACGACCGGCGAAGGTATTTTTGTGACGCACGCTTACCAGAAGCCGGGCAATTACCGCGTTACGCTCAAAGTCGACGACGGCCTCGGCACGCCCTGTTCATGGGGGACCGGCGCTACCACGGCCGAGATCGGTGACAAGGCGTCCCTCACATTTAGCGGCCCCGTTTCCGTTTGCACGGGTAAGAACGCGGTGTTCACGGCGCAGACCAATTCGAGAGCGAAGCTGCACTGGGACTTCGGCGACGGATCCACGTGGGACGGCGGCGCGACGGCCAACCATGTTTACCAGAAAGGCGGCACGTACAACGTGACCGTCACGTCCGACAACGGGCAGGGCTTCGCCTGCTCGGTCGCGGCGAGCTCGGCCGTCATTAACGTCAATTCCGCGCCAATAGCGAACGCCGGCAAGAACCTCGTCTGCTGCGTTAATAAGGAAGCGGAGTTCGACGCGTCAGGTTCGAGCGATGCGGATTCGGGCCTGCTGACGTACCACTGGGATTTCGGTGACGGCGAGACCGGCCAGGGCGCCCGTACCACGCACGCGTACCAGCAGAACGGCAC
>CAZCVC010000026.1:4273-10254 GCA_964502045.1 uncultured Planctomycetia bacterium
TCGAGACCCAGTGCGCGCTGGTCGTGCCCGAGGAGAACGGCACCTACCGCGTCGTTCTGACCGTCAAGGACGGCTCCGGCAGCGAATGTGGCACGGCGCAGGCTTCGTTTGTCGCCAACGTGAACGCGCGTCCCGAAGCGATACTCGAAGTCCGATGAAAAGGACCAAAAAAATGAAAGGGCCGTTTTTCGCGAGAAAAACGGCCCTTTTTGTTTTGACCGGCCTAATACTGGCGTGCGCCGTGCGCGCCGACACGGTTTTCCAGGCCGGCCCTTCTCAGACCGCGCTCGTCGAGCTTTTCACTTCCGAGGGCTGCTCGAGCTGCCCTCCGGCCGAAGAATGGATGACGGAACTCGGACGGTCGCCGCAGCTTTGGAAAAATTTCGTGCCGGTCGCTTTCCACGTCGATTATTGGGACTATCTCGGATGGAAGGATACGTACGCATCTCCGCAGTACACGCAGCGGCAGCGCGAATATCTGGCGCGATGGAGATCCAAGTCGGCGTACACGCCGATGATCGTGACGAACGGCGCCGAATCCAAAGAGTGGTACACGAAGACGTCGCTGAGCCTCGAAGGAAAAAAAGACGCAGGCCTGCTGAAGATCGAGAGCAAGCCGGACGGCCGCTTCGAGGCGACTTATACGCCGCATAACGGTCTTTACCTCGGCCGCGTTTTCGCGTACGCCGCGTATCTCGGCTGCGGCATCCGCTCGTCGGTCGAACGGGGGGAGAACCAGGGCCGTGTCCTGCCGCACGATTTCACGGCGCTGGATCTCGTGAAAGAAGAGATGTCATACGAGCAGGGGAACCTGAAGGCCTCGTTCCGCTTCGATCCGCGCACCGGCCCCAAGGCGCCGCGCCACGCGATCGCCGTATGGGTGACGCGCCGCGACGGCGAACCGCTTCAGGCCGCCGGAGGATACCTGGATTGACGCGACTCAGACGCCTGCACCCGGAACCGCCGCTTGCGCCCGGAAAATACCGCCACTACAAAGGCCGCTATTACGAGGTGCTGGGCCTCGTGCGCCACAGCGAAACGATGGAAGAACTCGTGCTCTATAAGCCGCTCTACAAAAGCCGCACGTCGGCGCTGTGGGTCCGCCCGCTGAAAATGTTTACCGAGACCGTCACCGTCGAAGGCAGGGAAGTGCCGCGCTTCGAATACGTGAAAAAAAAATCCAAATGAAGTCCGATACCCCTCAGTTGCTTTTCGCCCGCGAAGACGGGAAGGTTTATCCGTTTCCGGGGCTGGAAGCGGCCGGCATGAAGGCCGGAAAATTTTTCCGCCTCGATCCGGCCGGGTTTCTCAAGCTTCCCGATTTCAGCGAGCTGTTCCTGCTGCCGGGGCGGCTGCCGGTCGGTTTCGACGCGGCCGGAAAACCCGAGGCGCTTTCGTTCGACCCTTATTCGGAAAAAAAAGAAAAATGCTACGCGGTCGCCGCGTTCATCCCGCCGGGCCACGCAGTGACGCACAGCTCCGCGTTCGAGGAGGAGGCCGGCGCGCCGGCGCTGCCGCTTTTTTCCTATGCGGCGTGCGTGTTTTACAAAGGCGCTTTTTACGCCGCGGCGATCCCGGTGGACGCGGACGTACGCCACGACGAGCGTTTCATGGATGCCGGAAAAGTCGCGCGCGGCGTCGAAGCCTTAAAAAAACGCTTTCCGTCCAACCGCCTCGTGCCGCACCTGGCCCATTGCGCGACGGTCAGCGGCTGCGCGAACGCGAAAAATTTTTTCCTCGGCCGTTTCGAAGCGCCGGTGCCTACCTCGCCGGTATGCAACGCGCAATGCCAGGGATGCATTTCGTTCCAGCCGGCCGAGCGCGGTTTTCCTTCGAACCAGAACCGCATCCAATTCGTGCCGTCGCCGGAGGAGATCGCGGAGCTGGCGCTTTTCCACATCGGGTCGGTCGCCGATCCAATCGTCAGCTTCGGGCAGGGCTGTGAAGGGGAGCCGGTTCTTTCTGGAGACGTGATCGAAAAAGCGATACGGCTGATCCGCGCGAAAACGCCGGACGGCTCGATCAACATGAACACGAACGCCAGCCGCCCGAAAGTCATCGAGCGCCTTTTCGCGGCGGGGCTCAACAGCATCCGTGTGAGCTTGAACAGCGTGCGCGAGCCCTATTATTCGCTTTATTACCAGCCGCGCGGCTACGGCCTCGCCGACCTCGTCGCGTCGATCCATGCCGCGAAAGCGGGCGGCGGCTTCGTCTCTCTGAACTACCTTTCGATGCCGGGATTCACCGATTCCGAGGACGAGGTCGTCGCGCTCGAGCGTTTCGTCGCCGAGCACGGCGTCGACATGATCCAGTGGCGCAACCTGAATTACGACCCGCTCCAGTATTTCCGCGACCTGGGCCTGGCCGGCGCCGATTTGAAGCTGATCGGCATGGAAGAGGTGCTGCGCAGGCTCTCGCGCCGCTTTCCCAGGCTGCGCATGGGCTATTTCAACCCCAAAAAAGAGGCGATCGCCGCTTCTTTGGCCGGCCGGGCGTGAATTTTCCCGTGCTTGTGAAAAACGGGCCGGACGGCTAATATAGCGTGAAACCGTTTTAGGAAACCCCATAATGCCCGAATTCAATATCCGCGTACTCTTGGCCGATACGGACAAGGCGAGCGCCGCGGACATCAGAAAAATAATCGAGTCCGGAAGGAACACCTCGTTCGAAGTCTGCCCCGACGGTACCGACGACTGCGACCTCGTGCTCTTCAATGTGTCTTCGGCCGGCGCCGACGCGCCGAAGCGTTTTGCCGAGATCAAAAAAAATTCGCCGTGTTCGGCAGTGCTGCTCGTGGTCTCTGAAAAGGACGAGCGGGCGGCCGCTGCGCTCGCCGGCCAGGGCGCCCACGATTACCTTTTCCGCGAAGAGCTGACGCCCACGCTGCTCGACCGTACGATCCGCTACGCCCTGCACCTGCACCGCATCGAGCAGTCCGGCCGCGCCGACGAGGAGCGCAACCGGCTCTTGATCGAGAACTCGTCCGACATCATCACGCTTCTGGACAGCCACGGCACGATCATTTTTTTGAACCCCTCCATCCAGCGCCTGCTGGGCTACAAGCCCGAGGAACTCGAGGGCAAGCTGATCTTCGATTTCATCCATCCGGACGAGCGCATCCGAGTGATGGACCGCTTCAAGAGTTCGATGGATCACAAGATGCTCGACGAGCAGATCCAGTTCCGCTTCCTGACGAAGGACGGCACGTGGCGCTTCCTCGACGCGATCGGCAGCACCGTGCTCGACGAAAACCACGGCCTCATCGCGATCATCAATTCGCGCGACGTGACCGAGCGCGTGAAGATGGAGCAGAAGCTCTTTTCGATGTCGGTCGACGACCCGCTGACGGGCCTGCTCAACCGCCGCGGCTTCATGATCCTGAGCTCACAGCAGCTGAAACTGTCAAAGCGCACCAAGCACGGCTCCTGCCTCGTCTACGTCGACTTGGACCAGTTGAAGAAGATCAACGACAGTTTCGGGCACGCGGAGGGCGACAAGGCGCTCGTCGAGACCGCCGACATCCTGAAAAAGTCGTTCCGCGACCCGGACGTCGTCGCGCGTCTCGGCGGCGACGAATTCGTCGTGCTGGCCATCAACGCCAACGAGGTCCATTCGGGCGGCCTGATCGACCGGCTCAAGCACAACCTGCACGCGCGGAACCAGAGCGACCATCACAAGTACCCACTGTCGTTGTCGGCTGGTGTCGTCTATTCGGACCCGCGCCACCACATTTCCATCGAAGACCTGATCTCGCGCGCCGACATGCTGATGTACGAGCAGAAGCGGCTGAAACAGAAGAACATCATCAATTAAAAAGAGGATCCATGATCTCCGCCAAAACGAAAAAAGAAAATAAACCCACGCGCCGCGCCGGATGGGACGAATATTTCATGAACATCGGACGCGTGATCTCGAGCCGCTCGACCTGCGACCGTAAGTTCGTCGGCGCCGTGATCGTGCGCGACAAGACCATCCTCTCGACCGGTTACAACGGATCGATCCGAAAGCTCGAGCACTGCAGCCAGGTCGGCCACATGCTCGAGAACGACCACTGCGTCGCGACGATACACGCCGAGGCCAACGCGATCATCCAGGCCGCGAAGAACGGCGTCTGCATCGACGGCGGCACGATCTACACGACGGCCAGCCCCTGCTGGAACTGCTTCAAACTGATCGCGAACGCGGGGCTGAAGCGCATCGTGTTCGGCGAGTTCTACCGCGACCAGCGCATTTTCGACATCGCGAAAAAATTGAAGATAGAACTGGTGAAGTACGAATGAGTGATCTGTACCTGAAGCAGATGGAGCTCGGGCCGATGGAGAACTTCGTGTACCTCGTCGGTTCGGCGAAGACGCGGGAAGTCGTCGTCGTGGATCCGGCCTGGCAGGTCGACACGGTGCTGCGCGTCGCGAAGGAAGAGGATCTGAAGATCAAAGGCGCGCTCGTGAGCCACTACCATTTCGACCACACCAACGGCATCGAAGAACTGCTGAAGGCCGTCGACGTGCCCGTCTACGTGAACAAATATGACATGGCCTATTTGGATTTCAGCCACGACAACATCAAGCCCGTGGACACCGGCCACAAACTCAAGCTCGGCGACGTCGAGATCGAGTGCCTGCACACGCCGGGCCACACACCGGGATCGCAGTGCTTCCTCTGTCGCGGTCACCTCGTATCCGGCGACACGCTGTTCATCAATGCCTGCGGCCGCACGGACCTGCCCGGCGGTAACGCGAAAGACCTCTATTATTCACTGACGCAGAAACTGATGAAGCTCGACGATGCGACGGTGCTATGCCCGGGCCACAATTACGCGGATCAGCCGACCGTCACGATGGCCCACCAGAAGAAAAACAACCCCTACCTGATTTGCGATTCGCTCGAAAACTTCCTCAAGTTCCGCACCGGCGTGTCCGAAACGCGCTGAAAAAAGCCATTAAAGATTCGTTTGACGGTGGCCTGAGGAAAGGCTAAAATTTAGCTTCTCATGGCGAAAACGTCTACGATGAAACCACAAATCGACTGGCAAAAACTCACCCAACTGTCGCTGGAAGTCCGCCGCGACATCGTCAAGCAGACCGGTATCGCCGCTTCGGGGCATCCGGGCGGATCGCTTTCGATAACGGACGTCCTGGTCTGCCTCTATTTCCACGCGCTCCGCCACGACCCGAAAAACCCCAAATGGGCCGACCGCGACCGCCTGATCTATTCCAAAGGCCACGGCTCGCCGGCGCTGTACAGCGTCATGGCGCTGGCCGGCTATTTCGACCGCGAGGCGATCCTGACCTTCCGCCAGCTCGGCAGCCCCTTTCAGGGCCATCCCGATATGCGGCGCCTTCCCGGCATCGAAATGTCCACCGGCTCGCTGGGGCAGGGGCTTTCCGTCGGCGCCGGATGCGCGCTGGCGGCCCGCATGGACAAGAAGGATTACAGGACCTACGTCGTGATGAGCGACGGCGAGTTGAACGAAGGGCAGACCTGGGAAGCGGCGGCGTTCGCGTCGTTCCGCCAGCTTTCGAACCTGACGCTGATCCTCGACATGAACCAGTTCCAGCTGACCTGCTCGACCAAGGACACGCTCTGCATGGACCCGGTCGGGAAAAAATGGGAAGCATTCGGCTGGGCCGTCAAGGAGATCGACGGCCATTCGCACCAGGCCATCGTCGAAGCGCTCGAATGGGCGAAGGCCCCGAAAAAAGGGCCTTCGGTGATCCTTTGCGACACCGTCAAAGGAAAAGGCGTCTCTTTCATGGAGCACAACAATCATTTCCACGGCGTGGCGCCCACGAAGGACGAAACGGCGCGCGCTTTGAAGGAGCTCGGCACGGATGACGCCGAGATACAGCGCATCCTGGGGAAGATCAAATGACGCTCGAGCGCAAGATGGGCATGGCCACGCGCGATGCTTACGGGAAGGCGCTCGTCGAGATCGGCCAGACCAATCCCCGCATGATCGTGCTCGACGCGGACCTTTCCAA
>CAZCVC010000027.1:0-10169 GCA_964502045.1 uncultured Planctomycetia bacterium
CTTTCGGCGGCGCGCAGCGCGATATAACCGCCCATCGAGAGGCCGCAAAGCACCGGTTTGGAGAGTTTCAGGTGGTCGACAACGGCGAAAAGGTCGTCGACGAAATGCTCGATCGTGTACTGCCCGTCGCCGTATTCGCTTCTGCCGTGGCCGCGCACGTCGTACGTGACCGTGCGGTAAGTTTTGCCGAGCGTGCGGACCTGTGCGTCCCACATCGTCTGGTTGAAAGGAAACCCGTGGATGAACACCACCGCCTGCCCTGTCCGTACGCCGCCGTCGTTGACGGCCAGACCCTGGATCTTTTCCATCAATCCTCCACCCCCATAGATATCGTCTTATTGTATCTCCCTTGTTTAGAAATGAGGCTTAATTTAGAGTTAATTTTTCTTCATCCCGGTTTAGAAAGGCGGATCCGAGGTCTGAAGATGGCGGTAATCTTCGGGACAATTGACGTTCGAAAGCATGCCCCGCATGCCCTCGAAAAGGAGCGTATTCTTCTCGGGGATCGAGTCGAGCAGGCCCCGCATGGCCAGTTTTTCCTCTGAAATCTTGCGCGAAATTTCGGGATAAAGCGTGCCCGGATAAATGCCGGGAAAAGGCTCGAGTCTCCCCTCGGCGGCGTAATAATAGGAAGGCACGTGATTCCGGCGGAATGCGTTCAGCAGCGGAAAAAGCATCGGCGGTTCGAGAGCCGGCATGTCGCACGTCAGCACGAGCCAGTCATTGCCGGGAAAAAGATGCATCGCCGTGTAGATGCCGCCGAGCGGCCCTTTTTCCGGAATGCTGTCATGAACGGTATCGGCGCCTTCGAGCGCGTACGGCGCCTCCTCGCGCGTCATGATAAGCGGGCGCAGGCGGAGTTCGGCGAGCGTGCGAACGGCGCGCGCAAGGAACGTTTCCCCGCGGTAGACGGCCATCGCCTTGTCCTCGCCGAAACGCCGGCTTTTTCCGCCGGCCAGCACCAGACCGCGCATCAGATCGCCCGCGCTTCCGCCGCATGGCAAAACACCCACTCGCCGGAACCATCTTCGTATATCTGTTTTTTCCAGATCGGTGCCTCGTGCTTGATGCTCTCTATCATGAAGCGGCAGGCCTCGAACGCCTCGTCCCGGTGCGCGGCGCTGACCGCGATCGCGACGGCGGTCTCGCCCACCTCGAGCTCACCGACGCGGTGCAGCACCGCGACGTCGTCGACCGGCCAGCGCCGCTTGGCTTCGGAAATCAGATGATCGATGACCTTGTTGGCCATCACGGGATAGCTTTCATAAAAAAGTTTTTTCACGGGACGTCCGTGGTCGTGGTTTCGCACGATGCCGGTGAACGACGCCGTCGCGCCGCAGGCGGCCGAAGGCACGAACCAAAGCGCTTCCAGGCTGATCGGTTTTTCGGTCAAATACATCTTTATCCTCCCGACATCGGTGTCATGACGGCCAGATGGTCTCCGTCGCGCAGCACTTTTTCCGGCGTCTCGAAATTTTCGTTCACGGCGTACAGCACGGGCCAGCGCGCGGCCTCTTCCGAAGAGGCCATCAGCGCCCGGGCGACTTCGCCGACGCTGGAGCCTGCGGGAACCTCGACGGTGCGTCCGGGACCGAACATTTCCTTCAGCCCCGCGAAAAAGAGCACGCGGACCTTCATCGTGCGCCTTCCGCCGCGTACGGCAGCGCGTGCACGGTGACCTTTTCGTCCTTTTCCAGAGTTTTTTCGGGACCGGAGACGACGACGAAGCTGTCGGCCTCGCAGAACGCGGAAAGCATGTGCGACTGCTGCTTTTTCAGCGGCGAGACAGTGCCCGACGCGCCGAGGCGTGCTTTAATGAAGAGCGTTTTTTCGGCTTCCTGCTTCAGCGGTTCCGCCAGGCGCACGACGGCCGAGGCCAGTCCCGGCTCGGCGTGCCCCATCGCGCGGCGGATCGCCGGATAAACGTATTCGTAGAAACACGTGAAAACGCTGGCCGGATTTCCCGGCAGGCCGAACACGAGTCGTCCTTCTTTTGTCCCGAAATAAAGCGGCTTACCCGGTTTCTGGCTGACTTTCCAGAAGACCGTCTTCACGCCCTCGCCGGCAAGCACGCTCTTCACATGGTCGAAATCGCCGACGGAGACGCCTCCCATCAACACGACGATCTCGCTTTCGCGCAGCGCAAAACGCACGACTTTTTTGATCAGCGCGGGCTGGTCGGTCAGCCGGCGCGTGAAGACCGGGCGTATCCTCATTTCATCGAGCGCCGCGCAGATCATCGGCGTGTTCGAATCGAATATCCGTCCTTCGGTCAGTGAATGTCCGGGCGGCGTCAGCTCGCTGCCCGTGCTGATCAGCGAAACGCGCGGCGCCTGATGTACTTTGACGCGGTCGATGCCCAAACCGGAAAGGAAGCCGACGGTCCCCGGCTGTATCAGCGAGCCTTTGCGGAGCACGGTCTCGCCTTTCCGGATCTCTTCACCGCGATAGCGGACGTTTTTGCCTTTAGCCATCGGCGCTTTGAGGACCAGCGTGCCGCCCTCGATCTGCGCATGTTCTTTGGGCAGCACCGTATCGACGCCGGACGGGACGGGCGAACCGGTCATGATCCGGCAGGTAGTGCCGTGTTTGAGGAACGGAACTTTGCCGTCGCCGGCTTTCACGATGCCTTGCACCAGAAGAGAAACGGGATCCGCCTCCGAGGCCTTCGCCGTGTCCTGCGCGCGCAGGCCGTAGCCGTCCATCGCGGAATTGTCGAAGATAGGCAGAGGCACCGGCGCCTGGATGTCGCGCGACAAAATACGCCCCAGCGCGGCGGGTAAAAGCATTTCCTCTTCGCGCGGCGCCAAACCGTGCCCGGCGACGAGTTTTTGGGCCTCTTCGACGCTTATCATTTCTTTAGAACCCTTTCATCAGAAGATTCATGGATAGATATCCGAGCAGCGCGCCCATCGCTTGACGAAAATGCGACGGGGACAGCTTGCGCGAACCGATCGTGGAGCCGATGACGCCGCCAGCAATGGCCGCGCCGACCAAAAGATAAATGTCGGGATGAACGACGAGGCCTTTTTGCGCGCGGGACGCCAGGCCCGCCAGCGAATTGAGGAAAATGAATGAAGCGGCGGTTGCCCCCGTTTCCTGCGGGTCCATCCAGCGCATGAAATAAAGCAGCGGAATGAGAAAAATGCCGCCGCCGATGCCGAGAAAACCCGACGTCACGCCGATGACGGCGCCGACGGGAAGCCCGACGCCCCAGAGCTCGAGCGCGCTCAAGTTCTCACGTTTCTTAAAATCTTTTTTACCGATGAAAATGCGCAGCGACGCGATGAAGAGCGATGCGCCGAGCAGAAGATACCACTCCTTCCCCATCGGCAATTTTGCCGCGAAGTAAGCGGCCGGGACCGAAAAAACGAAGAACGGCAGCGACCTTTTCCATTCGAAGCGGCCGGCCCTCGAGAATTGCCAGAAAGCGATGCTCGAGACCGCGAGATTGCAAAGAAGCGCCGTCGCGGGAATCTGGGTATTCGGGACGCCGGTGAGCGTCATCACGGCCAGATACGACGAACCTCCGGCGAAACCCACGAGCGAATAAACCAAACCGGCCAGAGAAAATAAAACAGGCAGCGTCAGCGATACGTCATTCATGTCCGCCTCCGCCGATCATTTTGTAGGCGTGCAAGATGGACGGAAACACCGCGTCCAGCGATTCCTCGACGCCTTTCGACGAACCCGGCAGGTTCACGATGACGGAGCGGCCCTTCTGTCCGGCGACGCCGCGCGATAGCATCGCGTAAGGCGTGCGGCGCTGTCCGAAATTGCGCGCGGCCTCCATGATGCCAGGGATCTGCCGGTCGATGACCGCCTCGGTGGCCTCGACGGTCACGTCGCGCGGCCCCAGGCCCGTGCCGCCCGTCGTCACGATGAGCTGCACGCCCCGGTCGCAATATCCCTGCAGTGTGGATGAAATGAGCGCCTTGTCGTCGGGGACGACCTGATAGGAAGACTCGACGCCGAGAGTTCTCAGCCGTTCTTCGATGAGACGGCCCGACTTGTCCGAGCGCGTTCCTTTCGAAGTGCTGTCCGACGTCACGAGCACGGCGGCCTTGAAGCCGGCCGGGATTTTTTCGACGAAGCTCGTCTTGCCGCCGGTTTTTTTCAAAAGCTTCGTGCTCAGGATCTCGACGCCGTCGTCGATGGGCTTCAGCATGTCGTAGATGGTCAGTGCCGCGACGCTGGCAGCCGTCAGCGCTTCCATTTCCACGCCGGTCTTCGCAACGGCTTCGACCGTCGCGTTCACGGCCACCTGCGTCTCCGTCACTTCAAACTCGATCTCGATCCAGTCGATCGCGATCGGATGGCAGTACGGCAACAGTTCCGGCGTTTTCTTCGCGGCCATCACGCCGGCCGCCCGCGCGATCGGCAAAATATCTTTTTTCGGGACGTCGTTGGCGCGCAGACGCGCGATCGTTTCCGCTTTCGCATGCACGACCGTTTGGGCCGTGGCGCGGCGCAGTGTTTCTATTTTTTTTGTCACCGAGCGCATGTCATCCTCCTACCGCGGTCATCACGAAATCGTTGTGACGGACCGACGGATCGTTTAAGAAATGTTCTTTGGGACGTTCAAAAACCACGCCCGCTATTTTTTCCCTGATCTCCTTATCCGAAAGACCGCCGCGCAGAAGCGCGCGCAGGTCCATGTCTTCCTGCCCGTGCAGGCACGTTTTCATCTTTCCGTTGGCTTTGAGACGCAGGCGGTTGCACGAGGAGCAGAACGCGTTCGAAAGCGGGCTGATGAAGCCGACACGCGCTTCCGTGCCTTTCAGGAAATAACTGCGCGCCGGGGCCGAAGGGTCGGAAAAATCCTGCACGAGCGTGAATTCTTTTTCGACGAGGCGCCGCGCTTCCTCCGAGTCCATGAAGAGGCTTTCCTGCGACGGCCGTATCTGCGCGGCCGTCGGCATCCACTCAATGAAACGCATCTCCATGCCGCGCTCGGCGGCAAAACGCACGAGCGCCAGGACCTCGTGGTCGTTCACTCCTTTCATCAGCACGGCGTTCAGCTTGACGGGCCGCAGGCCCGCGCTCACGGCGGCTTCGATGCCGGCCAGCACTTCGGCGAACCGGTCCTCGCCGGTGATACGCTTGAAATTTTCCCGGTCGAGCGTGTCGAGGCTCACGTTGATGCGGTCGAGTCCGGCGGCCTTGAGTTCCGAGGCGAATTTTCCGAGCAGCGCTCCGTTCGAGGTCATCACGACTTCGGCGATGCCCGGGATATTTTTCACGCGCGCGACGAGCGACGGCACGCCTTTGCGCAAAAGCGGCTCTCCGCCGGTCAGGCGCACCTTGCGGATGCCGAGACCCGCGAACAGCGAGACGGCGCGCACGATCTCATCGAACGTCAGGAACTCTTCTTCCTTGAAACCGTTCAGCAGCCCCTGGGGCATGCAGTAAAAACAGCGCAGGTTGCAGCGGTCGATCAGCGACACTCTAAGATAAGTGATGTGGCGGCCGAATTTGTCTATCATGTCTCCGTCGCTTTCTTCTTCCAGCGGTCGACGGCCGAAAGATCGGACGGCCCCACGCGCACCGCCGCCTGCTTATAGTTGGGTTCTCTGGAAATGGGGTCACACTCGCTCACGGTCAGATTGTTCGCGTTGGCCTCCGCGTAATGGAACGGCATGAATATCTGCCCGGGGGCCACCGTCTCCGTCACCCGGAGTACGACCCGTTCGACCGACCCTCGCCTGGATTCGACGCGAATGTAGTCGCCGTGATTGAATTTCTGGCGCTCGGCGTCGCGGGGGTTCATCTCCACCCAGGCTTCGGGCGATAGCTTGTGCAGCAACGGGATCTTTCCCGTCTTGGTGCGCGTGTGCCAGTGCTCCACGGTCCTCCCGGTGTTGAGCCAAAACGGGTACTTTTCATCGGGAGCCTCCGCAGGCGCTTTCCAATCGATGGGCCAAAGTTTCGCGCGGCCGTCGTCCGTTTGAAACTTGCCGTCGGAATAGAGCCGTGAGGACTCTTTGGGCGAGCGCGTCGTTCCTTTTTCGTAGGGCCACTGGATCCCGCCGTGTTTTTCCAAAAGTTCATAGGTGATTCCCGAATAATCGCAAAGGCGCCCGCGCGTGACTTTTTTCCATTCTTCAAAAGCGTCTTTGGGGCCTTTCCAACCGGGATAAAGCAAGCCCGATACGCCCAATTCTTCGGCTACTTTAAGAAAAATATCGAAATCCGGCTTGGCTTCGCCCGGCGGCTCGACGGCCTTATTGACTTTGCTGACCATGCGCTCGGAGTTGGTGTAAGTGCCCTCTTTTTCTCCCCATACTCCCGCCGGCAGAACGAGGTCGGCGACCCGGCTCGTCGGGATCGGGTGATACCCGTCCTGGACCACCAGAAATTCCAGCCGCTCCAGGCAGTCCATGAGAAAATTTTGGTTCGGGAATGAAACCAGCGGATTGGTGGCGATGATCCAGAGCGCCTTGATCTGTCCGGCCAAAACCCCTTCGATAATGTCGGGATAGGCCATTCCCCGCGACGTCGGGATCATTTCTTCGCGGATCCCCCAGAGCACGGCAAGCTCTTTGCGATGTTCGGGGCTTTCAAATTTGCGGTAACCAGGCAGCGCGGACGTAAAACCCGATTCACGGGTGCCCATCGCATTGCACTGTCCCGTGATAGAAAAAGGCGATGCGCCGACACGCCCGACATTGCCGGTGATCAGCGCGAGATTGCAGATCGCGTTCACCGTTTCAGTGCCCTGCGTGCTGTGGTTCACCCCCATCGTCCAGCCGATGAACGGCGCCTCGGCGCTTCCGTAAAGCATCGCGATCTGCCGGATCTTCTCCGCCGGTAGTCCGGTCACTTTGCCGGCGTGTTCAGGCGTCCAAGGTTCCAGCGATTCGCGTAATTTCTCGAAGCCATTCGTATTTTTTTGGATATACTCGCGGTCGATCTTTCCTTCCCTGATGAGGACGTGCATCATGCCGTTCAAAAGCGCGATGTCGGTCCTGGGCTTGACCGGAAGATGAATGTCCGCCATCATGGCGGTCTTCGTCACGCGGGGGTCCGCCACGATCATCACCCGCCGCTTGTTTTTTTCGAGGCGGTAGCAGAGTATCGGGTGATTGTCCGCGATATTCGCTCCTATCAAAAAAACCAGGTCCGCCTTTTCCAGATCCTCGTACGAACCCGGCGGACCATCGCTTCCGAAAGAACGCTTATACCCGGAGGCGGCGCTCGCCATGCAGAGCGTCGTGTTTCCGTCGTAATTCTTCGTTTTGAAACCGAGCTGCGCCAATTTTCCCAAAGCATAAAATTCTTCCGTCACCAATTGGCCCGTGCTGATGATGCCCAGAGACTCCGGACCGTATTTATCTTGAATGCTCTGAAATCGCCCCACCATCTCCCTGATCGCCCAATCCCAGTCGATGCGGCGGAACTTTCCGTTGGTCTTGAGAAGCGGATATTTGGCGCGGTTGGGAGCGTGAATGGCGTCATGTTCGGACAGCCCCTTGGGGCAAAGCCGCCCTTCGTTCACGGGATGGTTCGAATTGCCGCGAACGCTCACGGCTTTCCCTTTCTTTACACCGATAAACATTCCGCATCCCACGGAACAATAACCGCAAGTCGTCGGCACCCAGCGGTCCGGTATCTTTGCCTTGGACATGTAACCGAATTGTTCGTCCACGTCATAGGCGTACTTTTCCGATTGGAGGTCGAGGCCCAGGCGCCGGCTTACGGATTTAAACAGGGTCTTTGTATTCAATGTTTCCCCCCGCCTTCGGTGAAGAAGGCGCCCGGCATATTTTTAGGCACCACCGTGACGAAAAAGAGATAACGGCCCAGAAACTCACTGGAGAGCCCGATCAAAAACGATATCGAGGCGAACACGACCATCCCGGTTCCCGAAACCGAATCGGCGGTCAGAAACGCGCTTAGGAAAAAGAACGGGAGGGCAAAGCTGTTGAGCGCGAGCGACCCGACGCGCAGAAGAAAATGGGCCCGGAAGCGGCGCGTCATGAGAAGCGCGGAGTCATACAGCTCCGGATTTTTTCCTTCATTGACTTGAAAAAGCCGCGCAAAAAGGACTAAAAGCTGGGTAAAACCGGCGAAAGAAGCTACGGCCAGCCACCCGAGCACCGGTCCGAGGCCGTCCCTCGTCAGGTCTTGCTTCAAAAATACCAAATGCAGCCCGTACACCACGAGGCTGAAAAGCGGGCCGAGAATGAATCCCGTCAGAAAAAAACGCAGCGGCGTGCGGATCGTATTCCAGGAAGGGCGGGCGGGAACCAGATAAATTTTGGCGCTCGCATAGATGCCGGCCATTCCGGAAACGGCCGCGAGGCCGCCGGTAGACATGAGGATCGCCCCGGGTATCTCCCAATAAAGGAAGTATCCGGCCAAAAGAAGCGCCGCATAAGCCGCGCCCGAAAAGGAAAAGAGAGCGAAGAACAGAATTTCCCGGGATAACCAGGACCTCTTCCACATGCGCAGCGCTTTATAGGCGTGAAGGGGCCTGCCTAAATGAAAAATGGCCGCCGTGAGGCCGAGGCCGGTGACCGCAAAAATTCCCGAGGCGCCGAATACCAGAAATTCTTCCAGCGGTTTCAGAAATCCCACGATATGCGCCAGAAGACTGCCAAGCCAAAGAGTCATGAATCCGCCGGCCGCCAGCTGCGTTAGGACCGTCATGATGATGAGCGAGGTATGCGGCTCTTCCGGTACGACACGGTGACGGTTCAAACGCAGCGTTTCTTCCGGCATTTCCGCCGGCAGCGTGAGGCGGGTCGTAGAGATCGTGATGCCGGAATCCGGCATGTGGGGCGCGTCAGCCTCCGTATGGTCCTGGCGCCATTCGGCGACATTCACCTTCTCGATGCGGATCGCCTTTTCGGGACACGCCGCCACGCAGGCCGGCGCCATCCCGTCCGCGAGCCGGCTGTGACACATGTCGCACTTGGTGACGATGCCGCGCTCTTCATTGAACTGTGGCACGCCGTAAGGGCAATTCCAGGTGCAATAGCGGCACCCGATGCATTCTTCGGCCTTATGCCGGACCACTCCCGTCACCAGGTCCTTCACATAAGCGTCCGTCGGGCAGCCGGTGAGACAGGCGGGATCGAGGCAATGGTTGCAGGCCATGGACATGTGAAAACGCTTGGCGTTCGGATAGACGCCGCCCTCTATCTCGCCGACCCGCCGCCAATTGACCGACGCCGGGTTATTGTTCTGCTCATTGCAGGCCACGACGCAGCACTGGCAGCCCACGCAGCGGGACATATCGAAATGAAAACGGTACTGCTCCCCTTCTTTAAGAGGCTCCGACGGGATCAGGGCTTCGCCGGGGTCCGCGACTCCGCAAACATTCCCTGCGTTTTTTTCGCCGCCCGGTTTGTAATATCCCTCTTTGCTGACCCTGTTTTTTAAAGGGAGATTATAAGCATCCATCATTTCAAATATTATCGATTCATCGGGCATTGTCAGTCGTATTCCTTGGCCGTGGGAACGGCCGGCGAGCCGCCGGCAGGCGCGCAGAGCTTGGCGGCGTTAAAATCGACGTAGATCTTTCCATTGGCGGCTTTGACGGGATAGACTTTGACTTGCCCCTCGCCGCCGGAGAGTGCGCATCCGTTTTCGAGATTTATTTTCCAATTGTGCAGCGGGCAGAAAACCGATTTTCCCGAGACGATGCCGTCCGAGAGCGGACCCGATTTGTGCGGACAGCGGTTGTCGACGGCGAGGAACTCGCCGCCGAGATTAAAGAGCGCGATTTCATTCGGGCCGCAAACGACGCGCTTACCCTCCCTCAGCGGGAATGCGCCCTCTTCGGCCACGTAAGTCCATCCGGCGGGATTTTTCATGCGTTGATCAGAGCCTCCGCTTCCTTGGGCAGCACGAAATCCTTGAACTGCATCGGATGCACCGGTTTGTTGGCCTCGAGCCACGGATCGACGGCCTTCGCCTTGGCCTTCGCGAGGCGGCCGAGGAGCTCCGTCTTCTTCTCGGCGTTCGCCAGCACCGTCTCGCGACGGATGGTTTCGAGCCCCACGCGCACGACGAAGTCGTAGGTGCGTTCGAGATATTCACCGTTCTCGCGATAGTATTGGAAAAAAAGCTGCGCCGCTTCGAGCGCTTCCTCGGTGGTCTTCACCGTGACCAGGATGTCCGCCGCGCGCACGATCTTCCCCGCGCCGCCGCCGATCACGACC
>CAZCVC010000028.1:0-5193 GCA_964502045.1 uncultured Planctomycetia bacterium
GGTTGTAGCTCATCGCGCCGACGTAGTCCAAGCGGCCGAAATTGGGCCAGCAGGCCAGGTAGTTCTGTATCTCCATCATTTTTTCGTGATGGCGGTGCGAGTAGCCGATCACCGGCTCCGCGTCGATGACGCGCTCGCCGTCGAGATGGAGAAGAACGCGAAGCACGCCGTGCGTGCTCGGGTGCTGAGGGCCGAGGTTCAGGTAATAATCTTTGCCCTGCTGTGTCACCGTCTTGGGGTACGTGATCTCGAAGCCTTGCTTGTCCTCTGCGATGAGCTTCAGACTCTGCTCGACGTCGGCGCCCTTCGCTTCGCCCTTGAAACTCTTCAAGAGAGGGTGAATGGTCGAGCTTTCGGGAAGCAGAAGGTTTTTCAGGTTGGGATGGCCTTCGAACACGACATCGAACATCTCGCGGATCTCGCGCTCGAACCATAGCGCCGAGGCATAGATCGAAGAAACGCTCGGAACCGTCGCGAGCGGGGAAGCGCCTTCTTTTTTCGGCGCCAGCATTTTTATGCAGGACCTCTGCGCGGGGCCCCAATGGTTGAAATGATAGACGAGCTCGAGGCATTCCTGAAAATCGACGGCCGTCAGCGATTCGAGGAAAAAGCCCTGGGCGAGATATTCTTTGGCGACTTCGCGGATCTTATTCTGGGGGACCAGTGCTTCGAAGAGGAGGCCTGAAATTTTCGGGTCTTTGTCGGAGAATTCCTCTGGCTTAACGGTGTCCAGGAGCCAGCTTTTCATGTTTTTTTCGAGAACGGCGGCCATGGGATCAGACTGCCGGGGCTGCGGATGCGGCCGGCGCTGCGGGTGCCGGCGGGGCCGGGGGTTTGCGGAATTCGGCGCGCGACATCGCATTTTTGTATTCGGCCGGGCGGCCGTCCTGCGAATCGGCGACGGCGGCAGAGGACATCACGCCCTGAGTTCTGCCTTCCTTTATCTGCTTCTGCAGTTCGATGATGCCGGCGATCAACGCTTCGGGACGCGGCGGGCAGCCGGGGACGTAGACGTTGACCGGGATGATCTTATCGATACCTTCGAGGATGCCGTACTGTCCCGGATATTTGAACGGTCCGCCGGCCGTCGCGCAGCCGCCGAGCGCGATCACGTATTTGGGCGCAGGCATCTGGTCGTAAAGCGTTTTGATGCAGGGGACCATTTTGCGGGAAATCGTGCCGGCCACGATCATGAGATCGGCCTGGCGCGGGGACGGGCGAAACACGCCGAACCCGAAACGATCCATGTCAAAGCGCGCAGCGCCGCCGGCCATCAGCTCGATCGCGCAGCAGGCCAGACCGAACGTGAGCGGCCAGAGCGAATTGGCGCGGGCCAGATTGAGCACGTCTTCGACGCGGAAAAGATTCACCAGGCCCGGGGCCGGCGATTGTGTGTTGAGATAATTGGGGTCCTTGTTTATTTCCATGCGAAAAGCCCCTTTTTCTCCGCCGGAGGCGGACCCGCCTTTGGCGGGCAAGCCTCATGCTTGATCATTTCCATGTAAAAAGCCCTTTCTTCCACGCATACAAGATCGCGAAGGACAGGATGCCGAGAAACAGGCTTACTTCGAAAAGCGCCGTAAAGCTCGCCGTCTCCTTATATACCACCAGTACGGGAAAGAGGAACGCCGCTTCGACGTCGAACGCGATGAAGATCAGCGCGAAAAGGTAATAATTGATGTCGAATTGGATCCAGGCGTTGCCTATCGGAACTTCACCGCTTTCGTAGGGGCTCGAGGCGCGCTCGCCGCGGCTGCGCGGGCTGAGCAGGTAGGGAATCAGCGTATTGACGACGACGAAGCCGATGCCGATGATCAAAAAACCGAGGACATAGGAATAATCGCGCAATAAGGAAGACATAGAACTCCAAAAGTTTTTATCGGGTCAGTATACAAAAAAGGTCAGGGCAAGTCAAACGGGATTTGAAACCCCGCCCGCGGCGAGTTAAAATCGAGTTAATAAATTATAACTCTTTTAATAGCAATAGGTTAAAAGCTTATTTCCGATTTGCCGTTTTCCGGAAGGTCAGGTATACTTTCAGCCAATACTCAATCCGACAACCACGGGTGTGTTTTGTCCCGTTTATATAGACATTTACTATGACTCATAAAAGACCGATACTGAAAATAACAGCGTGCATCCTTTTGGCGGCGCTCTCTTCCGGAGAAGTGCCGGCTTGGTCGCTCGAGGTACCGGCTTCGGCTCTCGGACCAGCGGCTTTGCAGCGAAAGATCCTGCAAGATCCAACGCTCTTCGAGGCGCCGGAAGCTTTCGCGCGTCTCCAGGAGGTCCGCCGCGGCAGCGGGCAAACGCTGATCCTTCACCTTCAGGACGCCCATTCCAATTTCAGCGGCCAGGAAAATCTCGCGCGGGCGCTCGACGATATCATGACGCGCTACCGCGTGTCACTGGTCCTCGTCGAAGGCGGCTCGCAAGACGACACGCTGACGCCGTTCAAGTCGGTCGCGCCGCCCGCCGTCTGGAAAATTGTCGCGAAAAAATTCCTGATGGAAGCAAAAATTTCCGGCGAAGAATACCTGAACCTGACTTCTTCGCACCCGATGAAGATTGTCGGCATCGAGGATCCGGCGTTTTACCGCAAAAGCCTTCGCGCCTACGCGGACCTCGCCGACGGCCGCGAGGCCTCGCTCGCGGAACTCCGGCGGACGCGCGCGGCGCTGGAAAAAATAAAAAACCGGCTTTATCCGCGCGAACTTCTCGATTACGAGATCGCGAAGAATGAAGGCGACGGCCAGTCGCCGCGGCTCGAACTTTTCAAGAAATATCCGCCCGAGGCCGGCCTCTTTCCCAACGTCCATAAATTGACGGCCCTGAAAGAAAGCGAATCCTCGATCGATTTCACGCGCGCGAACCTTGAGCAGGCGGCGCTTATCGAGGAACTCTCGCGAAGACGAGCGCCGGTTTCAGAGCTTGCCGCTTCGATGAACGCCGGTCGCAGAAAAGGCGCGTCTTTGTTCTGCCACTTTCAAAATATTTTAAATATTGCGCGCGAGAAGAACATCCCGCCGGACCGTTATCCCGAGATCGTCAAATACACGGGCTACCTGAAAGAATTTTCCGAGGTAGACCTGGATGAGGCGCTCGGTGAAATGGAAAAGGCGGAGGACCTCGTTTATGCGGCGCGGCTCCCCTCGGACGATGCGCGGCTGGTCCGCGCGATCGACCGGTATCTTGCGCTGCTTTCTACCGCGTATTCGATCCAGATGGCGACGAAGGATTTTTCCTTCTTCAAGGCTAACGAACCTGATTACGGCACCGAGGCGCATCTCGCCTGGATCAACCGCAAACTGACGGAGCTGGGCTACGCCGAAGAGCTCGTGCCGGCCGGCGGAGCGCCGGAAAAGGGGAAAAAGGCGCTCGAGGCGTTTTACGGATCGGTTTCCGAGCGCGACGAGGCGTTCGTCAAAAATGCCGGAAGAATTTTACGCGAAGAAAAACAGAGCGTAGCCGTGCTGATCACCGGCGGCTATCACACGCCGCATTTGAAGGAGCTTTTTCAGAGACAGGGCTGGGCCTACGCGGTGATGACGCCGGTCGTCACCGGCGAAACCAACCAGAAGAAATACGAAGACGTGCTGCTCGAGAGCGTGCGCGGCGAAAATGCCGGTAGGAACTTCAAGGCGCCGGAAAGAACGGAGGGTGCGCGCCCTTCGGCCGTTCGCGAAGCGCCGCGGCTGGATCAGCTGGTGACGGCCGCGGCCAGGCTCGCGGGCACGAACGATGAAGATATTTCCCGGGTGCTGGCCGAAGCCAAGTCTGCGGATGATGCGGCCGCGCCGCCGCAGACCGTTGTTCCCGAGGCGTACGTGGAAGCGATCGCCGCGAAGATCGAGCGCTTCACTCAGAGCACTCTAACCAACCGCGAAGTCGGCCGCGTGGTCTGGGCGTTCGGGGAGAATGAGATCCCGCGGGATAATGACGCAAAACCCGCCCCGTTCTCAGATGGGGACATGCTTGCGGTGCTGCGCAAGACAGACAGCCGCCTCGAAACGATCGGTTTCGGAAAAAATTCAGAGGGTAGCACCGGATCATCGGCTTACTCGCCGATAATGATGTTCGAGGCGCTATTGTCGGCGGGCGAAGGGGCGGAATATGCCAATCGGCGCCATTATGCCCAGTGGCGCGTGCGCAATCTCCAGCGCTTGATCGCGGACCTGCCCGCGCTTTTCGAAACCGCGGAAATAAAAGAGGACGAATTCCCCATTTTTCTCGCGCGCGACGCGATGACAGCCGGCGAATATTTGAAATATCAAAGCTTGATCGACGGCAAGCCGCGCGCGTTCGGAGGAGCCTACCACCCTGGGATGAATATCGATGCCATCGTCAGCGATTTCGTGCCTGACCCCGGACTTCTCCTTGTGCAGGAAGCGACTAGGCATGCGGCCGAGGAAGCTAAATCCCATGCGATCCAGGAATATATGGCCTTGAGCCGGGAGTCAGGTAAAAAAGATATCCCGGCAAAACTCTACGATCCGTTTTTTGATGAGTTTCATCCGGACATGCACGAGCTGATCACCTTTTATTACCGCACAGCCATCGAAAAGCTATGGGCTAAAAACGCGACGCTCCTTAACGAAGCCCGCTTGTTGTACGAGCAGATCAAACCCGAACTGAGCGCGGACAAAAAAAATATCGTGCTGATCGATCTGGCGGCGACCGGAAAAACGCTGCTGTATGTGAAATGCGTGATCGAGCATTTTTCGGAAGAGGGTAATGACCCCCGCACCGTCCGTCTCTTTGTCGGCTGGAGCCATGACAAAAAATTGTTTTTACCGGAAGTGCGCATGCAGAAAGAAGAGCTGAGAACGCGAGATATACGTTTCACGGATCATGGCAAGCCGTTCCGCGATCAGGAGTGGGCGTTCCGGCGCGCCTCCCAGGACAAGACGACGGGTGAAACGACTTTCGAGTTTACGCCGAATAACCGCCGCTCGCATATGCTGATTCAGGTTTACCGGAGCATGTTGTTATACAACGCGGCGTTCGAAAACTCCCGCGCGGCTGCGCCTTTGAAGGCCGGAGACGCGAAGGCCATAAAGGGCGCCCGCTTTGCGGTGAAAAAAGTTCCGCAATTGAGCGATTTCGGGGCCATCCAGGCCAAGGGCTCCCGGCTGGCCGCCTCAGAGACGAGGACCGATCCTGAGCTCCGCATACGAAGGGCTCTCGCAAAAA
>CAZCVC010000028.1:5203-7449 GCA_964502045.1 uncultured Planctomycetia bacterium
GGCTTTGGAAGAGGGAGTTGCGGACCTCGCAGGCTTCCGAGCTGGATCATTTCATCTTTCGAACGACGCTGGACCGGATGGTGCTGGATGAGCCGGGTTTGATCGCTCAGGTCCGGGAGCTCAACAAAAAAATTCTTGCCGGACCTAACCCCGGCTATTGGAAATCGGCCGTGAGGGCGATAGAGCTTTCCTATAATGAGGGCAGAGAGAGCGTCCCGCTTGGCGCCGGGTACGGAGGCGGGAAAGAGGGCAGCGTATTTTTTCATTACTCGATGATGGGCAGCAACCGGATATTCACGATCGACGCCGAAAACAGCTTCGAGCCCGGACAGGTGAACAACGCGCTTGAGGCTGTGCTGACCGGAAAGCGCTCGAAGGATTTCCTGCCCGAGACGCTGAAGCTCGTCACCGGCGGTCCGGCATCGCTGCGAGACGTCGAGTACCCGATCACGGTCGCCAAGATCCAGGAAGGCCGGTACCAGGCGGTGTTCCTCATTCTCGTGCGTCTCCGCGACGCCGAAAAGACGCTGGTTCCGTTCATCGTCATGTTTTCGAAACACGGCGGCGAAAAATCCAAGGTCGTCGAAAATGAGTACCGCATCCTTCGCGGCAAACGGGGGGACCCGAACCTGGTCGAAGTCCTGGCCGGGGGCAGGACCGACGTGCCGGCGTCGACCGATACGTCCGGGGCCGAAAACGCCTTTTTTTATTCGAGCCGCTTCAACAACCATCACGCCGAAATATTTCTCCGAATGGACAAAAAAATGCCCATGCAGCTTCACCTCAATTCCTCGCTCACGTCCCGGATCCTCGATTTCGAACCTTCGAGGGCGCGCGTGGTGCTGGCCGGAATGATCGGCCGGTTCGTTTCATATTATGATGAATCCGCGCGCCGCCAGCCGGAGCCGTTCGTGATCGGAGCGGGTGACATCAACGCGGACGAACGCTCCCTCGAGGAACTCCGGAAGGAATATCCCAAGGCCCAGCGCATTAGAGATCCCCGTTTCAAGATGATCGCGTGGCGCGGTTACCGCAACGGCGTGGGCCCGCAAGACCTCGTGAAGTACCTTTTCGAAATGGAATACCTTTCGCGCAATCTTACCTTGCATTCCGTCCGGTCGCTCGAGACCGGCGCGTTGGTCTACGAAATGGAAGACCACCTCATTCCCGAATGGGTCACCGACGCGGTGCTCGTGGGCCTGGTCGAGGGACTCGTCGAAAAGCACGGCCGCATCACCGGCCTCGTCAAGGCCCGGGCATGGCTAAACCGCTACGTGCGCCGCATGCGAAAAGAACCGTCTCTCCGACCGCTGCAGGTGCTTTTCAAACAGAACGACGCCGGCTACCTCGAGCGCGTGGGAGACGAACAGGAAATATTTCCCGAAAAAAGGATCCTCGAATTCATCCAGAACGGCTTGGACAAGACGATCGAGATTTTGAGGCGCCGGAGGAAGGCCTCGGCCTCGCGGCTTGCGGTATTCCGGGCCGCCGACTTGGACGGCGAGGCTCAGCCTTCGGAAATATTCCTGAGGCAGCCGCTCCATGCGGCGCATGCCGGAGCCGCCAAGCGGTTGGCCGACGAGGCGGGACTGCCCGTCGACATGCAGCTGGCAGTCGTTTTTGAAAGGCAGCACCTGGCGGAAGACTCCGCTGCGTTCCGCGCCGAATTCATTGCCGCTGCACCGGATTATGCGCGTACGTTCTACGGCGCCGTGTTCGATTTTTCGGATGCGGCCTATAGGGCGGACGGCGCCGCCGACGCCGAAGCCGTCCAATTCCTGCGCAAACTCGGCATCTATTTCGCGGACAATCGTTCCCGCATCCCGGCCGGACTGAGGCCCGTGAAACCGAGTCCACGGTTTCCGTTCGACGGCGACGTCGCGTTCGGGCCCACGGATTCGGTCGTCGATTTTCTCGTCGGCGGCATGTCACTGGACTATCTGAAAGACCTGAAGGCGCGCATCGGCGTCGGGCGCTACGCCATCGTGGACCGTTCGTATTGGGTTGAGGGTGCGGTCACGCGCGAGATCGAAACGCAGGGCCTCACAAACCGCGCCTCATTTCTGAGGCACGACGCCACGGTGTTCCACGATTATTTCGCCGAAGCGGGCCGCCGCTTCTGGGTCAGGTTCTGGAACGTCGATTCCTATGTTTCCGGCGGTCTTTCGCAGGCGATCAACGAATATATTCTGGACCACGAGACGGCTGTCTCCATCGAATTTCCGAGCCCTGTGTCTCTGACCGCG
>CAZCVC010000028.1:7459-9827 GCA_964502045.1 uncultured Planctomycetia bacterium
GACCGCGGCGGCCTCTACGATCCCGACGCCGCCGAGTGTGATCAATTTCCGCGATCGGCTGCGTCCCGGTGAATGGCAGGCGGTGGGCGGCCCTATTTCCGTCGGCGATGGACAGAATTTCAACCGCATCATACTGGTTCGCATGGTGGCTCCGGCTGACGGAGGCCGCCTGTCCAAATCCGCGGATTGGCAGGAAGGCCATGCTGACGCGATGAAAGACTCGGGCCTGTCCGCAAAAATTCTGAAAAAACATTTCGAAGCGGCGCATAAGCGGTTCGCTAGCATCTCGTTCGTCGATCAGGAGATCCGGCAATATTGGGAAGGCAAGCGCGACGCGTATGAGGCGCTGTTGAAAGCGGCGGAGGAGCGCGAAAATAACGGCGGGCGCCTCGCGTCGGCGTCTGAAGAAAATGCCGATGAATTGCGCGCAAAGTCGTGGCAGCGGATCACGTCGGACCCGCTTCCCACCGAGCCCGCCGACCCGGCCGCGGTCCGCAGAGCCGTCGAAGCTTTCCATGTCTACGTCGACACTTCGAGAATTTCCTTCAACGAGAGAAATTGGGACGAGCTCGATTACGCGGGGGCGCGGCGCCGGACGGATGTCTTGGCCGACGGGCGAAGAGTCGTCATCACGCTGGTGCCTTACCGGCCCGACGCCGAACGCTCTGTCCATTTCGGAATCGCGCTCATCGAATGCGCCGGGGAGCTGGTGGGACACGCGTTTTATAATTACGACCAGCCCGAAAGCAAAGGCCTTCCGAGAAGAGGGACGGTTTATCCGGCTTTCGGCATTCACGCGGACTTTCAGGGCAAAGTTTCCAGCGGACGCATCTATGAAATTTATCTGAAAGTCCTCGACGGCATGTTTTCGCCGGAATTTTACAAGATACAGCTCCAACAGGTCATCAACCGCGAGCCGGGCAGCGACGAAACCCGGGCTATCTTCTATCTGAATCATGGTTACCGGCCGCCGAATTTCGTATACGCCTATCTTTTCTCTTTTGCCGATGATATTTACCTTCGACTCCGAAAGAACGAGCAGCTCGCACCGGGCGCTTTGAGTAAAATGGTGGATGTCATGCACCGCCAAGGCTATCCGGGCGCATTCTGGACGTCGCCGTGGCTCGGGGAAGAAGAGGGAGAGGCGCAGGCGGCGAGATTGGCGAATGGCGAAGGCGGACGGCTGGCTCAGGATTTCGGAAAGCCCGACGGACGGAGATTGTCTTCCGCGGGCGCCGTGACAAGCTCCATAGGCAACCGCCGGCGGCTCCTGGCTCTGTCGGCGCAAAAAACCGACGACGTTTAT
Organism: uncultured Planctomycetia bacterium; assembly: GCA_964502045.1. Taxonomy (GTDB): domain Bacteria; phylum Omnitrophota; class Gorgyraeia; order 2-02-FULL-51-18; family 2-02-FULL-51-18; genus CAMDWQ01. The sequence continues at coordinate 8,766 of CAZCVC010000028.1, forward strand.
TTTGGCTTCCGTGAAAACGGCGCCGAAGCGTGGACAGGAATGTTGTTCGAGAATACGCCGGAAGGCGGCAAGGACGCTGTTTTTTATTATTGGGACGAAAAAGACGACGAACGGCGTGAATTCGGCCGCATCCGCCTGACGCCCAAAGACCTCGAGGCCGGGCGGCGTCTTCTGAAGCGTCACGCGTCTCTGCGAGACGCCCGCCTGCAGGCCGGCCAGATACTGAAGTCGCGCGCTCTGCAATTCGTCAAAGAAGACCGCAAGGACGAACTCGAAGTCCGCCGTCTCGACGCCGCTTTCCGCAAGGCCGGCGCCGCGATCTCATCGCGTCCGGTCGTTTATCTCGTCGACGCCGCCTCGCTCCATGCGGACACGGCGCTGCAGTTCGCTTCGATGATCTCCGAGCGGAAAAAGGGGAATCGCACGTACGCGAACACTTATTTCGTATTTCACGGTGTGCCGCCAGCATTCGCGCTTGTTTCCGACGATCTCTCAGGCATTGCTGCCCCCGAAACGATGAAGTTGGTTTATTATGGCGACCCCGCGACGGCGACGGCCTCGAAGATCGCGGACATTGCAGGGCCCGTCGCGGAGCGCTACCGGCTCGACGACCGCCGCGTCGGCGTCGCGCCCGTTGAGCCAGCCCTCGGTCTAGGTAAAGGAGAGGCGCCGCATTACCGTGTGGCCGGCATCGTGTTGACCAACGCGCTTTTGCAGCGCCTCGACCTCCGCGCCGAAGACTTGGCTGTGCTGCGCGGCGGCTTCCGTACTCAATTCGAAAACGCTATAGGCCACGGCATCGACGAGGACCAGTTCACGATCCCGGCTCTCCAGGCTCTGCAGGAGTTCAGCGAATCTCACAAGCCGACCGTCTACGTCGCGTTCGCGGCGCGGGCCCGGAAAGTCGACTTTGAAGTCATTGCTGAGTACGCGATGCTCAAGCGCCAGCTCGACATGGCTGCCTAACGCTTCCCGCGAATCGGCGTCCCACAGGTCATTTGACACCCCTAACTTAAAGCCATATAATCAATAATTCTATGGAGCAAATGAGCGAATATATCG
>CAZCVC010000029.1:0-9776 GCA_964502045.1 uncultured Planctomycetia bacterium
GCGACCAAAAATTAAAGCGCTTCCAACTTTCGGGAAGCCCTTTCTGGAAGAACGATTCCAGGCGCATCAGGTCCTTTTGGGTGGTCACGACGTCCCGCGCGCCCACGGCGTGGGCCCGTTCCAGAAAATCGTCGACGTCGCTCTTGGTGTAGGAGTGGTGGTCGTCGAAACGTCCGGCGAACACGATGTCGGCGCCGAGGTTTTCGACCATTTTTTCGAATGACAGCGGATCGCCGAGCCCCGAAAGCGCTGCGACCTTCCTTCCGCGCAGCGCGGAAAGCGATTCCTGACGGTCGTTCGAAAGATCCCAGAGCGCAACGATCTTGTGGATCGCTTCGAATATTACGGCGCCGGGCTTGTACTCGGTGAGTTTCTGGGAGATCCAGTGCAGGTTCTTGGCCCCGATGTCGCACTTCGTCAGGATGAAGATATCCGCGCGCGACAGGTGCTCGAGCGGCTCCCGCAGATTGCCGGCCGGGATGAGTCCGCCGATGCCGAAAGGTTCCGTGGAGTTGATCGTCACGATGTCCAGGTCGCGGTGCAGGCGGATGTGCTGGAAGCCGTCGTCGAGGAGCAGGAACTCGGCGCCGTGCTTCTTGATCGCCTCTTCCGCCGTGCGGATGCGGTCGCGACCCACGATGACAGGGACGTTCGGCAGCTTCTTGCGCAGCTCGTTCACCTCGTCCGAGCCGTAGCCGCGCGTGAGGATGGCCGCTTTCTTGCCAGCCTGCGTGATCGCCTGCGCGAGTTTTGCGACGAGCGGCGTCTTGCCCGTGCCGCCCCAAGTGATGTTGCCCACGCTGATAACGCGCGCTTTCACCTTCTGGATGTGCAGCGGGCCCTGACGGTAACTGCGCTGGGAAATATCGAGACCCTTGCGGTAAACCGTGGATAAGAACTGTGCGACTGATTTTTTCACTTCCAGATATCTCCTGTCGATGCTTCGAATATTTTCGTGCTGTTCTCGAGCGCGCCCTGGTGGCCGAGCACGATGTTCTTGGCCCGGAGCCCCATCAGCTCCCTAGCCCGGGCGTCGCCTGCCAGGAAAAGCACGCGGCCGCGGATGTCCGCGGCGTTCCTGACTTCGAACGCGGCCTCCCCCTCGAGAAAAAACCGCGACATTTCCGAAAAATTGTTCATGCGCGGGCCGAACATCACCGGCTTCGCGTAATAACCCGGCTCGACCGGATTGTGCCCGCCGACCGGCGCGAGGCTGCCGCCGACGAAAACAGCATCCGCGGCCGCGTAGAGGTGCTGAAGCACGCCCATGCGGTCCAGAAGCCATGCCTTTTCCTTATGATAGCCCTTCTCGCCTTGGCTGAACACTCTTTTTAATCGTATTCCCTTCCTGGCGGCGAGGCTTTCGATCGAGCTCAGGCGCTCGAGATGGCGCGGCGCCAGGACCAGCCCTATTCCCGGCAGGTCTTTCTTCAGCTCCCGGAACGCGTCCAGCAGCACCTCGTCCTCGCCTTCGTGCGTGCTGGCGGCAACGAGCAGAAAATCCGAGGCCAACGCCTTCCGCGCGGCGGTCGTTTCGGTCGAGACGTCGTGCGCCGGCTCCCAGTCGAACTTCAAATTGCCGGTCACGTGCACGCTCTCCGGCCGCGCGCCGAGTTCGAGGAAGCGGCCGCGCATCGATTCGTCCTGCGCGCCGATGCCGGCGAATTTTTTCAGCAGCGGGGCCAGAAAGAATTTCACTCTGCGGTATTGGCCTATCGCACGGTCCGAGATCCTTCCGTTCAGGATGAAGATCGGGATGTTACGTGAGGATAGTTCGTGCACGAGGTTCGGCCAGATCTCAGTCTCCATCATCACGACGGCCGCCGGGCGCAAGGCCTCGACAAAGCGGCGGACGGAAAAACGAAAATCCACTGGAAATTCGAGCAGCGTGTCGGCTTCGTTCAGACTGCGCGACGCGACCTCGCGGCCGGCCGCCGTCGTCGTTGTGAGCACGAAGCGCGCACCCGGGAACGTTTTGCGCCAGTGGCTCAAGAGCCGCACAGCCAGCGACACCTCGCCGACGGACACCGCGTGCACCCAGATGACCTTATTCCCTTTCAAACGATGAACGACCGAAGCGTCGACGCGTCCGAGCCGCGAGCCAAGGCCGCCCTTAGCCTTGCCTTTCAAAAGAAAGAATGGCAGGTAGACCATCGCGAAGACGGAGAAGCCGAGATCGTAGAGGATTCTCATGCCCGCGGGTGCGCCTTATCGTACACTTCTTTCAGGCGCTGCGTGGAAACGTGCGTGTACACCTGCGTCGTGGAAAGGTTTTCGTGTCCGAGCAGTTCCTGCACGGAGCGCAGGTCCGCGCCGCGGTTCAACAGATGCGTCGCGAACGAATGGCGCAGCGTGTGCGGCGAGATGCCGTCGCGGCGGCAGGTCTTTTCGATGTATTTATTCACGATGCGCGCGACGCTGCGCGCCGTGATGCGGGAGCCGGCGTTGTGGGGCGAGTGGTTCAGGAACAGCGCCTGCCTGCCGGCAGGCAGGCCTGCCACGTTCTTTTTTTTCAAGGACTGCTCCCTTTTTTCCAGGTAAAAACGGATAGATTTCAACGCCCGGCCGCCAATCGGGCAGAGCCTTTCCTTGCGCCCTTTTCCGAGCACGCGGCAGACGCCGCCGATGAAATCGACCTTGTCGAGGTCGAGTCCGACGACTTCGGACACGCGCAGGCCGCTCGAATAGATCGTTTCGAGGATCGCACGGTCGCGCCGGTCGAACACGTCATCCGTGTCCGGCGCTTCCAGCAGACGCGTGATCTCGTTCTCGTCCATTACCATCGGCAGTTTGCGGTCCTGTTTCGGATTGCGCACGGCCGCAATCGGATTTTTTTCGAGAAGGCCTTCGCGCACGAGAAAACGGAAAAACGTCCGCAGCGTGGCCATGCGTCGCGCGGCCGTCCGCTTCGAGAGCCCCTGCTCGTGCAAGGAAGCCAGAAAACGCCTCACCGAGTCCTTGTCCGTTTCGCGGATCGGCTTTTCTCCGAGGAAACGGTAAAAACTTCCGAGATCATGCGTGTAGCTTGAGAGCGTGTGCGGCGAGTAATTTTTTTCGACCTTCAGGTACTGCAGGAACTTTTCCGTCAGCTTGTCGGGGAACACGCCGGCGTCCTTAAGCTTCGCCGTCCGTCGGTCCGTTATTTTCGGGGGCGCCGGCTTCGACCGCGGGCTTGTTGGAAGGAAGCTTGTTGGTAATGAACGTGCAGGCCGGGTACGTCGAGCAGCCGTAAAACGCGCGTCCCTTTCCGGACTTCGCGCGGCGCGCGACGAGCTTGCCGGTCGCGCACAGCGGGCAGTCGACGTTGGTGGGGATCGCTTTCGCGTTCTTGCAGTCGGGCCAGCCCGAGCAGCTCATGAAACGGCCGCGGCGGCCCCACTTGATGACCATAGGCTTTTGACAAAGTTCGCAGATCTCGTCGGTGGGCTCCGCCTCGCGGCGCACTGTCTGCATTTCGGACTTCGCCAATTCGATCTGGCCGCTGAATGCCTTATAAAATTCGGAAACAACGTTCTGCCATACGGCCTGGCCCTCTTCAATGCGGTCGAGTCCTTCCTCCATCAACGCCGTGAATTCGAAATCCATGACCTTCGCGAAATGTTTGACCAAAAGGTCGATCACGAGCATGCCGAGGTCCGATGGGATGAGACTCCCGCCCTCGCGACGAATGTAATCTCGGTCGGTCAGCGTCGCGATGATGGGCGCGTACGTTGACGGACGTCCGATGCCGCGTTCTTCCAGCGCCTTGACCAGCGAGGCGTCGGTAAAGCGCGCCGGAGGCTTCGTGAAATGCTGCAGCGGCTCGACCTTGACCATATCCAGGGATTCTTTGGCCTCGAGCTCGGGCAGCGGGTGGTCGTCCTCCTCGGTGCGGCCCATCACGGCGAGATATCCGGGAAACTCGACACGGCTGCCCGACGCGTTGAAATAATAGGTGCCTGCCTTGATCACGGCCGTCTCCTGCGCGACGAGCGCCGGCGTCATTTGGCTGGCGAGCGCTTGCTGCCAGATGAGCGTGTAGAGCTTGAGCTGGTCGGGCGAAAGGTACTTTTCGACGTCCTCTGGACGGCGGTAGAACGACGTCGGACGTATCGCCTCGTGCGCTTCCTGCGCCTGCTTTTTGGATTTATAAATGTTGGGAGTCGCGGGCATGTGGTCTTTGCCGTATTTTTTCGCGATGAAGTCGCGCGCTTCCTTCACGGCCTGGTCGGACATTCGGACCGAATCCGTACGCATGTAGGTGATGAGACCGGTGCCGCCTTCGTCGCCGATCTCGACGCCTTCGTAGAGGCCCTGCGCGGTCCTCATCGTTTTCTGCGCGGGAAAGCGCAGCACGTTGTAGGCTGACTGCTGCAGCTTCGAGGTCGTGAACGGCGCCGACGGGTTCCTTTTTTTCTTCGTCTTCTTGACTTCGTCGACGATGAACGGCTGCGTCTTGATCTTTTCCAGCGCGGCTTTGGCGTCCTTCTCATTCTTGATGTCGGCCTTGGCTTCACCGATCTTTTCGAGCTTGGCCGTGAACGGGCGCTTGTCGCCTTTTTTTTTGGAGAGGTCCGCCTCTATCGACCAGTACTCGACCGGGTTGAACGCGCGGATGTCGCGTTCGCGGTCTACGATGAGACGCAGCGCGACCGACTGCACGCGGCCGGCCGAAAGCCCGCGGCTCACCTTCTGCCACAGAAGCGGACTCAGGTTGTAGCCGACGAGCCGGTCCAGCACGCGGCGCGCCTGCTGCGCGTCGACGAGGTCCTGGTTGATGTCGTGCGGGTGCTTGAACGCTTCCTGCACGGCGTCTTTCGTGATCTCGTTGAACACGACCCGGTGGCACTCCTTGCCGGCGCCCAGCTGGTTCTTCAAGTGCCAGCTGATCGCCTCGCCCTCGCGGTCCGGATCGCACGCCAGAAAGAGACGGCTCTTGCCTTTGACCTTTTTCTTCAGCTCCGAGAGCGTTTTTTTGCGGTCCTTCGCCACGATGTACTGCGGCGTGAAATTATGCTCGATGTCGATGCCCATTTTACTGCGCGGCAGGTCGACGACGTGTCCCATCGAGGCCGCGACTTCGAAGCCGGCGCCCAGGTATTTCTGGATGGTCTTGCATTTGGCCGGCGACTCCACGATCACGAGCGCACCGCCGTCTTTTTTTTCCTTCGCGCCGCCGCCCACGAAATGCACGATCTCGATCTCGTCGCCCTCAGCGATGCTCGTCTTCGCGATCATGTCTTTAGGCACGATCTCGAGGTTGCGCTCGACGACAACTTTTTCCGGTACAAGCGAAAGCTTCGCCAGAAGCTCCGAGACCAGCATCGGGCCGTCAAAATTTTTTGTTTCACCGTTCAAACGGATGTTCATTTGGCTCATTATACCCTTTGAAAATATTTTCCGGGTGCTTCTTTGACGTATTTCTTGATCTCCAGCGCCGACAGCACGACGAGCGCTTTCGGGATCGAAAATCCGGACGCCTCCACGATCTCGTCCAGATGCACGGGGCCCGCGTCGAGCAGAAAAAGGAATTTATCCTCTTCGGCCGTGAGTACAGCGCGCGCGGACTGCTTGGCTTTGCGCGCCGGTGCAAGTCCGAGCTCGGCCAGGATGTCCTGCGCCGAAAGTGTGAGTCGGGCGCCCTGCTTCAAGAGTGAATTTGTACCGAGCGATTTCGACGAATCGGCATTGCCGGGCAGCGCGAACACGTCACGTCCCTGCTCGAGCGCGGCATCAGCGGTAATCAGCGCGCCGCTTTTTTCCTTGGCCTCGACGACGAGCACTCCCTGAGAGAGACCGCTGATGATGCGATTCCTTACCGGGAAAAATCCGGGCTGAGGGTCCATTTCCACCGGGTATTCTGAGATAAGAGCGCCGCCCTCGCAGATCTTTTCGGCCAAACGCCGGTTGCCGGGCGGATAAAGCTTGCCGATACCGCCGCCGAGCACCGCCAGCGTCCGGCCTCCGCCGGCCAGCGCGCCCTCGTGCGCGGCCGTGTCGATGCCGAGCGCCAAACCGCTGACCACGGTGACGCCGGCCGAGCTCAAGTCGCGGGAAATTTCGGCCGCCATTTTCCGGCCATAAAGCGAGCAGACGCGCGAACCCACGACCGCGACGGCAGCGGCATCCGAAGGCGGAAGTACACCTTTCACGTACAGCACGATCGGCGGGTCATAGATCTCGCGCAAGAGAGACGGGTAGCGCTCATCGTCGTACGGCACGATATCAACGCCGAGTTTGAGGGCCTTCTCGATCTCGGCGTCCGCGCGCGAAAGCAGGTCAGGGCTCTTTAATTCATCCCAACGCACTTTCGTGCGGAGTTTGTCCAGCGCGAATTCGGTCTTGCCCGAGTCCAGCACCGCTTCGGCGGACCCGAACTTTTCCATCAAGCGTTTGAAACCGACCGGGCCCATGTTGCGGACCAGGCTCAGCGCCATTACCAGCCTCAAATTCTCGGTGATCGTATTCATGCCAGTTTCTTTTCCCGGAAAACCCTCAGGATCATGCGCGCGACCTGCGCGGCGTTCTTCCCGTCGGTGTCAAAATAATAATCGGACTTTTCGTAGAACGGCTTGCGTTTCTCCAGAAGAAGCTTGATCTCCGCGAGCAGGTCTTCTTTGTCTTTCAGCAGCGGACGGTCCTTCGAATTTTTCACGCGGTCGCGTATCGTTTCCGGCGACGCCAGCAGCGTCACGAGCAGGCCGTTTTTTTTCAGCGCTTCGTGGTTCTCGGGGTCCGTCACGGCGCCACCGCCGGTCGTGATGACCATGTTCTCTTTCGCGGCCCAGAGGCTGACCGCTTCTTTTTCCTTAGCGCGGAAATACGCCTCGCCGTCCTTTTCAAAAATTTCGCGGATCTTGCGTTTTTCCCGGTCCTCGAGCCAGCGGTCGATATCGACGAACTCGCGGCGCAGGCGCCGCGCAAGAATACGGCCCACGCTGGACTTGCCGGTGCCCATGAAGCCCACGAGCACGATATTTTTCACCATCGGCGCCCCAATCCTTCCTAGAAGCTGCCGACCTGTTTCCGGTAGCCCTCGAAATTGCGGAAGGTCTCTTTCAGGCTGTCGCCTCCGAATTTCTCGCAGAACGCGGCGGCAAGCTCGTACGCGACCATCGCCTCGCCGACGACGCCGCAGGCCGGCACCGCCGTGACGTCGGAACGCTCGACCGTCGCGACCTGTTTTTCCTTGGTCGAGATATCGACCGACTGCAACGGGCTCATCAGCGTCGCGTACGGTTTTGTCGCGGCGCGCAGCACGAGGTTTTCGCCGTTCGTCATGCCGCCTTCGAAGCCGCCGGCGTTGTTGGTCTTCCGGTAAAAACCCTTTTTCTTGTCGTGATGGATCTCGTCATGCACGTCCTTGCCGAGTTCGCGCGAGACGCCGAAGCCCATGCCGATCTCGACCCCCTTGACGGCCTGGATCGACATCAGCGCCGCGCAGAGCTTCGCGGTGAGGCGCCGGTCGTAGTGCACGAAGCTGCCGAGTCCTGGCGGCACGCCGGTGGCGACGACCTCGAAAATGCCGCCGATTGTGTCCTTCGAAAGCTTGGCCTCGTCGACGCGCGCCATCATTTTTTTCTCAGCGGCCTTGTCGGCGCAGTGCATCGGCGAGCCGTGCGAGCGCAGCTTGAGCTGCTCAAAATCAAGTTTCGACGTGTTGGCCTGGACGCCGCCGATCGAAGTCACGTGGCTCAGGATCTCCACGCCGAATTCTTTGAGGAAGATCCGGCAGACGGCGCCGACCGCGACGCGCGCCGCCGTCTCGCGGGCGCTGGCGCGCTCGAGCACGTCGCGCACATCCTGGCTGCCGTACTTCATCGCGCCGACGAGGTCGGCGTGGCCCGGACGCGGGCGCTTGATGACGGGCAGCTCGTTGATCTTGAAATCGCGGTTCGGGACCATCAGCGCGATCGGTCCCCCGATCGTCTTGCCGAAGCGCACGCCGGAAAGGATCTCGACCTGGTCCTTCTCGATGGTCATGCGCCCGCCGCGGCCGTAGCCTTCCTGCCGCCGAGCGAGTTCCGAGTTGATGTCCTTTTCCTTCACGTCCAGGCCCGCGACCATGCCTTCCAAAATCGCGACCAGACATTTGCCGTGAGATTCGCCGCTGGTCAGAAATCGAAGCATTTAACGTCTCCCTTTAGATTGAATTTTAATAACTGAAACCCTGCTGCATGTAATTAAGATAGGCGCCGATGACTTGCTGTCCGAAAAAAAGATAAGCGACGGCGGCCGCGCCCAAAAAGGGACCGAAGGGAATCTGCTCTTCCTTCGCGACCAGCTTATAATAAATGCCGGCGACCGATCCCAGCAGCGCACCGCCGAACAGCGTCCAGGCGACGCCGGTCACGCCGATGAAGGCCCCGATCATCGCAAGCAGCTTGACGTCCCCGCCGCCCATCGCCTCTTTTTTCAAAAGAAATTCGGCGACAACGCCGAGCATCAAAAGAAATCCACCGCCGACAAGGACACCTGAGCCCGAGGCGATAAGGCCCTGAAGCCAACCGGGGGCGTCGTGAATGCCCGGGAACAGCGCCGAAAGGACAACGCCCAGCACGATACCGGGTAGCGTGATCACGTCCGGAATGATACGGTGATGGAAATCGATCATCGCCTGCGCCAAGAGCGCCATCGTCATCAAAAGATACGCGCCGCCCTCCGGCGTTAGCCCGAAATAATGATAAAAAAGAACGAAGATCGCCCCCGCCGCCGCCTCGACGAACAAGTACTCGGCCGAAAACTTGGCTTTGCAGTCGCGGCAGCGGCCGCGCAGCAGCGCGTAGCTCAAGATAGGAACGTTGTCGTGCCAGCGCACGGGCTTGAGGCAAGAGCCACAATGCGAGCCAGGGAACACGATCGATTCCCCTTTCGGCAGCCGGTGGATGCAGACGTTCAGAAAGCTTCCGACCATCGCGCCGAACGCGAAAACGGCGAAATAAAGCGGCGCGTATATCATTTCAGCGCCGCGCGCATCACGTCTTCGGCGCCTTTGTGCCCCGTCCAGATCTCGAACGAGAGCGCGGCCTGATTCACCAGCATGCCGAGCCCGCCCGCGCACGGAAAGCCGAGATCCCGCGCAGCTTTCACGAACGGCGTATCGCCGCTGCCGGTGTAAACGAGGTCGTACACGGAAAGCTTCCGCTCGAGCACGCGCAGGTCCAGCGGCACTTCCTGGTTCGTCATGCCGCAGCTCGTCGCGTTCACGACGAGATCGATCTTTTCACCCTGTATCTCGAAAAGGTGCTTCACCGCTTCGAATTCCGTTTCCGGAAAAAAACCCGTCGCGTGCTCGACGAGCCCTAGGGCCCGTTCAACGCCGCGGTTCAGGACCCAGACTTTTTCCGCCCGTGCGCGTGCCAACGAAAAGACCACGCCTCGCGCGGCGCCGCCGGCGCCGAGCACGAGCACGGACTTGCCTGCCGGGTTGAACGACAATTCGCTTTGAAGCGCCTTGAGAAAGCCGGGGCCGTCCGTGTTGTAGCCGATAAGCCTGCCTTCGTGGTGATGGATCGTGTTGATCGCGCCGGTGGCGCGGTCGATGTCCTCGGGCACGTCGTCGACGAAACCCATCGCCTCTTCCTTGTAAGGGATCGTGATATTCACGCCGCCGAGGCCAAGCGACCTCAGCCCCTCGAACGCGATACCGAGAAACGCCGGCTCGATCGGGAACGCCAGGTACACGGCGTTCATATTGAAATGCACAAATGCCGCGTTGTGCAGCACCGGCGAAAGCGAATGACCCACCGGATACCCGAAAATGCCGTACACCTGCGTCGAGGCATTCACGGCGATCT
>CAZCVC010000030.1:0-9679 GCA_964502045.1 uncultured Planctomycetia bacterium
CGTGAGGCCTTCGCGGTGCCATTTGAGCCCGGCCTCGTAGTCCGACGATTCTTCGGGTTGAAGACCCGGGTTCCCGCCGAAAAGCGGGTTCGCGTAAAGGTCGCTCAGCGTCGGCGCGCGAAACGAATGACTATAAAGCGCCGAAGCGGCCAACTCCTTCGTCACGTCCACGGAAACGCCTGCCGAGTGGCTCAAAGCGGACATATCGCGCGGCACGTTGTTACTTATGTTGATGAGATCGTCGTTGCGAAAGCTCAGATGGTCGTAGCGGAGCCCGAAATAGGCGCCGACGCGTTCGTTCCACGAAAGAGAAGCTTTCGAGAAAATACCGTACGTGTCTTTGCTGGAATCGGAATCGACGGTGCGGGAAAGCCGCCCCAGAGTCGCCTTGGAGCGGGCATAATCCTCCTCGTCGACGTCGTTCTCGACGTAATCGAAGCCGACAAGCACGTTTTCGGCGAGCCCCCAGAAAAGGCCGTGCGCCTGGTCGAGCTGCACGGTCGTCCCCCACGTGTCGCTCTGCAGCACGAGTTCATTGTCATCGGTGTCGAATGTCGCGAAATTGGCGACCGACAGTTCGTTCGAGCGCCGGATGAAACCGTTGCCGCTGAGCGCGACGCTTTCCCAGAGCTCGAGATTGAAATTCGCGATGCCGAGATTGGTGTCGAGGTCCGCAAAGTTGCGCGGGCGCTCGGTGGCTTCGCGCCCGAGCGACTCTATCAGCGATTCACGGATGCTGCCCGAACGGTCGAGACGGGCCTTCGCGAAAAGATAGGACAGCGCGACGCGCAGCTTGTCGCTTATGTCCCAGAGGCCCTTCGTGTAAACGTCGTGCTTCTCGACCGAGGAGTTCTGGCGAAAACCGTCGATGTGATAAATGTCACCTGAAACGAACACGCCGAGCCCCGAATCCCGCCGGTCGCTGAGCTCAAAGCTTTCACCGTATTCTCCGAAGCTACCCGCGAGGCTCTTAACTTTTCCATGCGAGCCCATTTCGGAAGGCGCCGAGCTCACGAGGTTGGCGACGCCGCCCATCGCGCCTTCGCCGTACAGGAACGAGGCGCCGCCGCGGCTGATCTCGATACGCTCGGCCATGCCGAGAGGGATCAGCGGAAAATTGATGTTGTTGGACTTGGGCTCGTTAAGGCGCACGCCGTCCAGATTGAATACGAAATCGCGCCCTTCGTTGAACCCGCGCGCGTCGAGCGTCGCCTCCTCCCCGTTGCCGGTCAGGTCGCTGACGGTCACGCCGGGCGCTTCGTCGAGCGCTTCGGGAAGGATGAGGGCGCCGCTGCGTTCGATCTCGCCTTTCGTGACGACGTGGCTCGAGCTCACGGAGCTCGAGACGAATTCGCGGAACGGGCTGCCGAGGCGCTTGCCGCCGATGATGATATTACCGAGGTCGAACACGGATGAGATGATGCTTCCGGCGGTTTTCAGGGTTCCCGAAACGGGATCGGAGGATTCGTCCGCGGCCAAAAGGTTCGCCGGGCACGAAAGAAATAAAAGAAATAAAACGGCTTTTTTCAATTCTTTATGCCTCGTAAAGAAAAGTGGGTGTTTGCGACCGTGGCAGGTCTTCTGGCTTCCCCTTTCCGGTCGCCTTCCCGTCTTGCGACAGTGGCGTTTGACCGAAAAATTGCGGGGATCACAGCGGCGGGACCGCAGCCGATTTTCACGGCTTTCCCTTTTAACGCCCGGTTAAGGGCGGCCACGATCTATTTTTGAATCGCGATTACTTTAACACAGATTCGCGCGCCCGCGAAAATTTCTTCCGCAGCGTACGCGCGGCCTCGACCATGCGCCGCAGCGAAAGCTCCGTCTCTTCCCAGCCGCGGGTCTTCAAACCGCAATCCGGATTCACCCAGAGGTTCGCCGGCGGAATGAGGCCCGATGCCTTTTCGAGCAGCGCTTCCATCTCCTGCGTCTCGGGGACTCTCGGTGAATGGATGTCGTAGACACCCGGCCCGATCTCGTTCGGGTAGCGGAACTTCACGAACGCGTCCAAAAGCTCCATCTGCGAGCGCGACGTCTCGATCGAGATCACGTCGGCGTCCATCTTCGCGATCGCGCGGATGATGTCGTTGAACTCGCTGTAGCACATGTGAGTGTGGATCTGCGTTTCGTCGCGCACCGGGCTCGACGCCAGACGGAACGCGTCGACGGCCCAGCGCAGGTATTCGGGCCGGCGGGACTTTCGCAGCGGCAGGCCCTCGCGGATCGCGGGCTCGTCGATCTGGATGACGCCGATGCCGGCCTTTTCCAGGTCCGCCGTTTCCCGGCGCACGGCCAGCGCAATTTGTTTGGCTGTGAGGCTGCGCGGCTGGTCGTCGCGCACGAACGACCACTGCAGGATCGTGACCGGCCCCGTCAGCATGCCTTTCATCGGTTTTTTCGTCAGCGACTGCGCGTAGGAGGCCCACTCGACCGTCATCGGTTCGGGACGGTCGACGTCGCCGTAGATCACCGGCGGCTTCACGCAGCGCGTGCCGTAGGACTGCACCCAGCCGTTTTTTGTGAAAAGAAATCCGCCGAGCGTTTCGCCGAAAAATTCGAACAAGTCGTTGCGTTCGGCTTCGCCGTGAACCAGCACGTCCAGGCCGATCTCGATCTGCTTTTGCACGGCCTGCCGGATCTCGCTCTTCAAAAATTCGTTGTAGCGGCCTTCCGGAAGAACGCCCGCCTTGAAGTCAGAGCGCGCGCGCCGCACTTCGCTAGTCTGCGGAAAGGAGCCTATCGTCGTCGTCGGAAAAAGCGGCAGCCGGAGCTTCGCATGCTGGAGCTCGCGCCGGACCCCGAACGGGCTTTTGCGCCTGTAGTCGGCTGCTTTCACGGCCGCACATGCTCTTTGCACTTCTTTTTGATGGACGCGCGGACTGTTTCTGCGGTCCGAAAGCGCCGCGGCGTTGGCCGCAAGCTCGGAAGACACGAATGCGTCTCCTCCGGAGAGCGCTTTCTTGAGGATCTCGATCTCGTCTATTTTTTGCGCGGAAAACGCGAGCCAATTTTTTGCTTCGGCGTCGAGTTCGGTCTCCCCCGCCAGGTCCACCGGGGCATGCAGCAGCGAGCACGAGGAAGCGACGAGATAGGAGCGGCCGCTTTTTTTGGGCAGGCCCGCCCGCAGAAAACGTAGGCTCGCGGCAAGGTCATTTTTCCAAATGTTGCGCCCGTCGACGATGCCGAACGAAAGCTCCTGGTCCGGACGCGCCGAGGCCGCGATGCGGCGCAGCTCTTCCGGCCCCCGGACGAGATCGACGTGCAATCCGGCCGCGGGCAGCGAAAGCGCCAGCGCGCGGTTGTTTCCGAGCGGCCCGAAATACGTGGTCAGGCAAAGGCGGACCTGCGGTATTTCTTTGGCGAACAGACGGTACGCGTGGCGATAAGCTTTACGCGACTTTTCGTCGAGGTCCGTGACCAGCATCGGCTCGTCGATCTGCACGTCCACGGCACCCAGGCCTTTCAGCGTCTTCAGGATCTCGACGTAAACCGGCAGCAGGGCCCCCAGCAGGTCCAGCGGATTGAAATTTTTCTCCTTCGATTTTCCCAGCAGCAGGTATGTGACGGGCCCGATCAGGACAGGCCTCGTGGGGATGCCGAGCGCCAGCGCTTCCCGGTATTCGTCGAAGATCTTTTCGGAAGAAAGCCGGAAACGCTGATCTTTGCGGAATTCGGGCACGAGATAATGGTAGTTGGTATCGAACCACTTCGTCATTTCCATCGCCGCGACGCCCGCCGCGCCGACGCCCTGCTTTTCCTGGATGCCGCGCGCCATGGCGAAATACGTGTCGAGGCCCACGGGCCCGCGCGAGCCGCCGAAGCGCTCGGGCACGGCACCGACGAGCGCCGTCAGGTCGAGGACCTGGTCGTAAAAACTGAAATCATTGGAGGGGATCACGTCGATGCCGGCGTCGCGCTGCAGGCGCCAGTGCCGGGCCCGCAGTTCGCGGCCTGCGGCTTCGAGCTGGGCGGCGGATATCTCGCCCTTCCAATAGGACTCGACCGCTTTCTTGAGTTCCCTGCCGGCGCCTATCCTCGGAAAACCGAGAACTGCGCTGCGGACGGAATGACGTGTGGGGGCCATGGTTTCTTCCTTCTTCAGTTTTTCAGCTCCGCAATTTCCGCCGTTGAGCGGACCGGAGCCAGATAAACCCTGGACGTTTTGCCCAGGGCAAATTTCTTGCCAAGACGCGTGACCGCCTCGGTTGTAATGCCGATGCCGCCGGCGCAACGCTTCGCGATCCACGGCGTGACCAGAAATACCCGGTTCACCGTTTCACCGAGAATGTCGCGGCTCTGGTAGTCGCGATGACCTATCGCACCGAAATAAATGTCGCCCGAGTGCAGCGCGATCACCAATGCCGGGTCCGCGGCGATCTTCTTCGACCTCAACGCCGCCTGCGCGGCGCGGTCGGCATGCGAGGCCCCGGAAAAAAAGCAGAGGAACCCGTCCCCCACGTACTTGACCGGAATGCCGTCGTAAGCGAGCACGGTCTCGGTCAGCGCGTGAAAAAGCGCGTTCGTGCGGTCCGCGAGGTCCTTCGAGTCCATCCGTGTCGAACGCTGCGCAAAGTCGCGCAGACTCGAATAGAACACGGTCGCCTCGAACGTCCCCTGCTTTTCGTCGTGCACGCCCAGCAGGTAATCGGTGCTGACGCCGAACAGCGCGCCGAGCTTCACCAGCTGCAGGATGTCCGGCGCGTTGGAGTCCTTCTCCCACTTGGAGACGGCCTGAGGGCTCACACGCAGCGCGCGCGCAGGTCCGTCTGTTTCAGGTTCTTTTTGGACCGCAGCGAGCGGATCTTCTCTCCGAGCTTCATCGTTCGTTCCTTTCAATTAAACACCGCCGCACGGGCGGATACAAGCAAGACGTGTTTGAGTGAAATCAACCGTAGGTTGATTTTAGCAGAAGACGGGCCGGCTGTCACCCGGTCAGGAGAGGAAGCGGTCTTTCAGCTCCGGCGTGGGAAGCCAGCAGCTTTCTTTTTTGCCGTACCAGCGGTAACGGTTGCGCGAGACTTTGTCATAGAAAAAATCGAGCACGGGCCGCGGCACGACCGCGAACGCGTACAACAGGGGCCAGGGCTGGCGCAGTTTTTTGAAGAAACGCAGCACGGCCGACGACTTCGTGTACGCTTTGCCGTCCTCGATCAGCACCATCGACCGGAAATCCTCGGCGGGCAATTGGTGGAGCGCCAGAAGCCTCTGCCCCGCCTCCGACTGAAGCGAAGCGAACTTGAGCTTTTTGTCCGGGTCGCGCCGGATGGCGAACCGTGCGGTCCCGCTGCAGAGATTGCAAACGCCGTCGAAAAGCAGAACGGCCCCGCCGCTCAACGCCGCCTCCGCCGCGCCAGATACGCGCCGAGAAACTTGAAAAAACGCGCGGTGTCCCTCGCCGGATGGATGTTGCTCTTGCCGCCCTCGTAGACGGAACGGATAGGCACCGACACGACCGTGGCGCCCGTGCGGCCGGCCTCGAGGATCATCTCGGACTCGATCTCGAAGCGGCTGGTCTCGAGCTGCACGCGCGTCAGCGGCTCGCGCTTGGCGGCGCGGTAGCCGCACTGCGTGTCGGGCACGCGCTCGCCGGAAAAAAAGGAAATGATGCGGGACATAAAACGGTTCGTCAGGCGCCGGATCAGCGGCATGCCTTCGGGGTTCTGCATGCGGTTGCCAATCACGAAGTCGGCCTCGGGCTGGCCGAGCGCCTCGAGAAAGCGCGGCAGGTCCGCCGGATCGTGCTGCCCGTCCGAATCCATGAAAATGACGGCCTTCGCGGCCGTATGATCGAGGAACCACTCGATGCCTTTGCGCAGAGCATTGCCTTTGCCCTGGTTGGGCCGGTAAGAAACAACGTGGGCACCGGCCCATTCGGCCGCCGTCGCGGTGCCGTCGCCGGAGCCGTCGTCCACGACGATGACAGGAAAACCGAGCGCTTTCACGGCCGTGACAATACGCGAGATGGTTTTGGCTTCGTTATAGGCGGGGATGACGACGCAGACGTCCGCGGGTTTCATTCCGAGGCGGACTTGCGCTCCCGGATCGAACGCTTGAGCGCTTCGAAGGACTCTTTGGCATGGAACGAGCTGCGCACGTAGGGCGCGCTCTCGACCCAGGTGAAGCCCATGTCTTGCGCCAGGCGCTTATATTCGGCGAACTGGTCGGGATGAACGTATTCGGCGACCGGAAGGCCCAGCGTGCTGGACTGCAGGTACTGTCCGAGCGTCAGGATCTCGCAGCCGGCCGCGTGCAGGTCGCGCAGGACAGCCAGCACCTCCTCTTTCGTTTCGCCGAGCCCCAGCATGAGACCGCTCTTCGTCAGCACGCGCCGCGAGACTGCGCGTATCTCGCGAAATATTTCGAGCGATTTTTCATAAACAGCCTGCGGGCGCACGCCGCGGTAGAGGCGCGGGACGGTCTCGACGTTGTGGTTGAAGATGTCGGGGCCCTGCCTGCCGGCAGGCAGGCGGCTTCCTGCCCGCATGATTTTAGCGACCGCCAGTCTTTGCGTCCGCTTAAAATCGGGAGTGAGTATTTCAATGATAGTGTCTGGCAACACGTTTCTAAGCTCGGTGATGACTTCGATAAAATGCGAAACGCCCTCGTCCTCGAGGTCATCGCGGTTCACCGACGTCACGACCACATGTTTGAGCCCGAGCTTTTCGGCGGCCATCGCGACGCGGCGCGGCTCGTCCACGTCGACCACTTCGGGCTTGCCCATGCTGACCGAACAGACGCGACAGGTGCGCGTGCAAATGTCGCCCAAGATCATGAACGTCGCGGTCTTCTGAGAATAGCATTCGTTGCGGTTGGGGCAGCGCCCGCTTTCGCAGATGGTGTGAAGGCCGAGGTCTTTCAGAAGCGCGTCGGTCTTGGGCGCTTCGAGACCGGGCGCCAGGTCCCGGCGGAGCCAGTCGGGCAGCCGGCGGGCCGGCGCTTCTATTTTAGCGAGGGGCCGCGACATGGGCGCCCAATTTCATCGCCTCGATGACGGCGTCCGCGTATTGGCTCGTGCCGACGGCGGTGGGGTCATTGCGGTCTTTCTTGAGGTCGTAAGTCACCGACTTGCCCTCTTTCAGCACGGAAGCGACGGCGTCTTCGAGCTTCTTCGCGGCGGCCTTTTCGCCGATATAGTCGAGCATCAGCACGCTCGAGAGGATCATCGCGGTGGGGTTGGCCTTGTTGAGCCCTTTGTACTTCGGCGCGCTGCCGTGCGTCGCTTCGAAAAGCGCCACGCCTTCGCCGATGTTCGCGCCCGGCGCGATGCCGAGGCCGCCGATGAGGCCGGCGCAGAGGTCCGATAGGATGTCGCCGTAGAGATTGGGCAGCACGAGCACGTCGTAGTCGTTCGGGTGCTGCACGAGCTGCATGCACATGTTGTCGACGATGCGGTCCTCGAACTGGACCTTCCCCTCGTATTCTTTGGCCACTTCACGGGCGACGCGCAGGAACAGGCCGTCCGTGCATTTCATGATGTTGGCCTTGTGCACGGCGGTGACTTTTTTACGGCCGTATTTTAGCGCGGCTTCGAACGCGTATTTCACAATGCGCCGGCTGCCCTTATCGGAGATCGGCTTTATGCTGATGGCCGGGTCAGCGTGAATCATCGCTTTCGGGTTGAGCTCCTTGATCTTGTCGACGATCGCGGCGGCTTCTTTCGTGCCAGTTTCGAACTCGATGCCCGCGTAAAGGTCCTCGGTATTTTCACGCACGATGATCAGGTTGATGTTTTCGTAGCGGCTCTTCACGCCGGCGTACAGTTTGCACGGGCGCAGGCACGCATAAAGGTCGAGCTCCTTGCGCAGCGCCACGTTGACCGAGCGGAAACCGGAACCCACCGGCGTCGTGACCGGCCCCTTGATGGCGACCTTGTTGCGTTTGACGGAATCCAGCGTTTCCTGCGGCAGCGGCGTGCCCTTCTTCTCCATGATGTCGGCGCCCGCGTGCTGGGTCTCCCACTCGATCTTGACGCCGGTCGCATCGACGCAGCGCTGCATTGCCAGCGAGACTTCGGGCCCGATCCCGTCTCCGGGGATGAGCGTAATTTTGTGTGTCATGGTCTTATCCTTTGATATTTTTAGCGGTCCAGTCGATGATTCTTTGTAAGCCTTCCTGAATGTCCGTTTCACTCGAAGCGAAACTGAAGCGCACGTGCTTGTCCGAACCGAAGCTCTTGCCCGGGATCACGGCCACATGGATCTCCTCGAGCAGACGCTCGCAGAGCGCCTCCGAGCCCAGGCCGGTGCCGGAGATATCGGAAAACACGTAAAACGCGCCTTGCGGAAAGAACGGCTCAAAGCCTTTCGCCTTCGACACGAGATCGTACATCATCTTGCTTCGTTTCTCGAATATCTGGCGCACGTCTTCGCGGTAGCTTTTGGGCAGTTTCAGCGCCGCGACGGCCATTTTCTGGCTGATCGAAGTCGGGTTGGACGTCGAATGGTCCTGAAGAATGCCGATCTTCTTCACGACTTCGGCGTCGCCGGCCAGATACCCGATGCGCAGGCCCGTCATCGAGTAGCTCTTGGACATGCCGTTCACGACGAACGTACGCTTCTTGATCTCGTCGTTGAACGACGCGATCGAAACATGCTTCTTGCCCGCGTAAAGATAATATTCGTAAATTTCGTCCGAGATGCAGATCAGATTTTTTTCGACGACGATATCGGCGATCGCGCGCAGCTCTTTTTCTTCGAGAATGCCGCCGGTCGGGTTGGACGGGCTGTTCACGAAAAGGATCTTCGACTTGGGCGTGATGGCTTTGCGCAGCGCTTCGGGCGTCAGGCGGAAGCCTTCGCTTTGGCTCGTCGGGATGAACACCGGCGCGCCGCCCGCCAGATACACCATTTCGGGGTAGCTGACCCAGTAGGGCGTGGGCACCAAAACCTCGTCCCCGGGCTCGCAAAGCACCTGGATCAGGTTATAAAGGGAGTGCTTGGCCCCGCAGGAAATGACGACGTTCTCGGGCGCGTAGGTCAGTCCCTGGTCTTCGAGGAATTTCCGGCAGACTTCGCTGCGCAGCTCGGGGATGCCGGAGGTCGGGGTATATTTGGTGAAGCCGTTCCTGAGGCAGAGCGCGCCTTCGTCCTTGACGGCCTGCGGCGTGTCGAAATCGGGCTCGCCGGCTCCGAAGTTGATGACAGGCTTCCCCTGGGCCTTCATTTCCTTGGCTTTGGCGGTCAATTTAAGCGTCGCTGAAGGCGAGACTTTGGCCATGCGGCCGGCGATCTTGTATTGAAAATTGTTCTGCATGACGGTACCCATGGCTTCGAGGATCCTTCGTATAAAATCAGAAACGTATTATAACAAAAAAGCCTCTTTTGTATGTAACAAAAGAGGCTTCAATGCTTACGGTTTTTTGAAAAAGACCTCAGCCGCCTCCGCCTGATTTGCGGAAGAACTTGCCGATGTTTTTCAGGAAACCCGACTTCGGCGCCTTGCCCTTGCCCGGCACGTCCTGCTTGGTCTTTTCGTGCGCGTGCCCGTGCTCGGGACCGTGCGCGTGCTCATGGTGCTCGTGCTTTTGCTCGTCCTTGTCGGAAGAAGCTTCCTTCTTTTTCTTCTTCGCGGGCGTCTTCGGAAGGATGATCTCCTTTTCCGTCAGTTCGAGCAGCGCGAGCTGCGCGCCGTCGCCCTTGCGGCGGGAAAGCTGGAGGATGCGGGTATAACCGCCCTTCCGGCT
>CAZCVC010000031.1:0-9632 GCA_964502045.1 uncultured Planctomycetia bacterium
CTACGACGGCCCCAAGCAGGTGCGCATGTCGACGCGCGCCGGCGAGTTCGTCACGCTGCGCCAGATCCTCGAGGAGGTAGGGAAGGATGCGGGGCGTTTTTTCTTCGTGATGCGGAAATTCGACGCGCACCTGGATTTCGACCTCGAGCTCGCCAAGAGCCAGACGCAGGACAACCCGGTATTTTATATCCAGTACGCGCACGCGCGCATCGAAAGCGTTAAAAACAATTACCGCGAAAAAGCGGCGAAGCTTCCGGACGCCGCGACGGCCGATCTTTCGCGGCTTTCGACGCCTTCGGAGGTCCGCGTGCTGCGGCTGCTCGCCCAGTTCGAGGCCGCCGTCGCCGGCGCCGCCAACACGCTCGAACCTTACCGCCTGGTGCCGTACCTGATGGACCTGGCCGGCGCGTTCCACCGCTTTTATACCGAAAACCGCGTCGTGACCGAAGACGCCGTCCTCACGGACGCGCGTGTGGTCCTCATTGACGGCGTGCAATCCGTGATCCGCCAGGGACTCGGCCTGCTCGGAGTTTCCGCCCCTCTCAAAATGTAGGCTTTGCGCCCGCCCGGGTGTAAACTATTTCAGCCATGTTCGAAACCCTAGAGTTTTA
Source organism: uncultured Planctomycetia bacterium (assembly GCA_964502045.1). GTDB lineage: Bacteria > Omnitrophota > Gorgyraeia > 2-02-FULL-51-18 > 2-02-FULL-51-18 > CAMDWQ01. The sequence continues at coordinate 612 of CAZCVC010000031.1, forward strand.
TTCCGGAAAAGAGATCCATTTCGATACGCTGTCCCGGCGCCTCGTCGAGCTGGGCTACACGCGCCTCGACGCCGTCGGCGCCGAAGGGGAGTTCAGCGTGCGCGGCAGCGTCGTCGACGTGTTTCCGGTCCATTTTTCTCTGCCGGTGCGTCTCGAACTCGACCATGAGCGCATCGAGAGCATCTACACATTCGATCCCCAGACCGGCGAGCGGCTCGAGCCGCACCGCATGGTCATCGTGCTCCCGGTCAAGGGAGGCGTACACCACGGCAAGCACCACCGCGCGAAAGAATTTCTGTCGGTCGAGGGCTACGACGAACCGATGGACCCGTTCGTCGACATCGAGCCCGGCGATCTCGTCGTGCACGTGCTTCACGGCATCGCGCGCTTCCGCGGCATCACGCCGATGAAGGACAAGAAGCGCGGTAGCGAAGACCATCTGGCGCTGGAGTTCGCCGAGAAGAACGTGCTGTACGTGCCGATGCGCGACCTGCACCTGATACAGCGCTACATTGCGTTCGGCAAGGCGAACCCCGAGCTCTCGCACCTGGGCTCGAAGACCTGGGAGAAGCTGAAAGAAAAGACCAAGAAGGGCGTGTTCTCGTTCGCAAGCGAGCTCTTGGACGTGCAGGCCAAGCGGCGCGCGCTGCGCGGCTATCCGATCGCGGCCGACACCGAATGGCAGAAAAAGCTCGAAAGCGAGTTTCCGTACGAGGAGACGCCGGATCAGTTGAAAGCGCTGGAGGCCGTGAAGAAGGACCTCGAAGCGCCGATCCCGATGGACCGCCTGCTCTGCGGCGACGTCGGCTACGGCAAGACCGAGGTGGCGCTGCGGGCCGCGTTCAAAGTCGTGATGGGCGGCAAGCAGGTAGCGATGCTGGTGCCGACGACGCTGCTGGCCGAGCAGCATTTCGAGACGTTTTCCGACCGCATGAAGAATTTTCCGGTCAAGATCGGCATGCTCTCGCGTTTTCAAACGGCCGGCGAACTCAAAGAGATCGTCGCGGGCGCCGTCGCCGGCACCTACGACATCGTGATAGGCACGCACCGCATCCTCTCCAAAGACGTCGCGTTCAAAAACCTGGGCCTGGTCATCATCGACGAGGAGCAGCGTTTCGGCGTCCGCCACAAGGAGCACCTGAAAAGGCTGCGGCTCATGGTCGACGTGCTGACGCTGACGGCGACGCCGATCCCGCGCACGCTTTACATGTCGCTCGTCGGCACGAAGGACATGTCCACGATCAACACGCCGCCGGCCGGCCGCAAGCCCGTACGGACCATCGTCACCGAATCCGACGACGAGATGATACGCCAGGCCATCGAAAAAGAGCTCGAACGCAAGGGGCAGGTGTTTTTCGTGCATAACCGCGTCAAAGGCATCGAGGCCGTCGCGAAAAAGCTCGCGCAGCTCGTGCCGAAAGCGCGCATCGCCGTGGGCCACGGCCAGATGCCGGCCAAACCGCTCGAAAGCGTGATGAAAAAATTCATCCACGGCGAGGTCGACGTGCTCGTGTCGACGACGATCGTCGAGTCCGGCATCGACATTCCCAACGCGAACACGCTGATCATCAACCACGCTGACCATTTCGGCCTCTCCGAGCTATACCAGTTGCGCGGGCGCGTCGGGCGCTTCACGCGCAACGCTTACGCGTACCTGCTGGTCCCGAAAGGCGCCGTGATGACCGAAGAATCGAAGCGCAAGCTGACGGCGATCGAGAAATTCAGCTACCTGGGCTCGGGTTTCAGCGTCGCGATGGAGGACCTAGAGATCCGCGGCGCCGGCAATATCCTCGGCGTCGAGCAGCACGGCTACATTTCGAGCATCGGTTTCGACCTCTACTGCCGCATCCTGCGCGAAACGGTCCAGACGCTCAAGAAAAAGCCCTAAAGCGCCCCTGAAATATGGTATATTAAGCCTCTATAATCCATGAAAAACCTCGCTCTAATTGCCCTCATCCTTATGCTGGCCGGCTGTGCGGCCAAGACCTCGACCACGGGAAACGTGCTGGCCCGTTTCGACGGCACCGTGCTGACCGACAAGGAGTATGAGGAGCGTCTCAACAGCCTCCCCCCCGAGGTCCGCGCGTACGTCTCGCAGCATAAGAAGGACTTCCTGAACGACATGGTCTCCGAGCATTTCTTGCTGAAAGAAGCGCAGAGCCGCGGCATCCAGAACGACGCCGAGGTCAAGGATTTGATGGAGGCCGCCCGTACAAAGATCATCATTTCGAGGCTCGTGCAGAAAGAGGTCGACGATAAGGTACAGCTCGGGAACGAAGAGGCCGAAAAATATTATAATGACCACCTCGACGAATTCATGACGCAGCTGACGCTTCGCGCCTCCCACATTCTCGTGAAGACCGAAGAAGAGGCCCGGCTCATCAAATCGCAGGTCGAAAACGGCGCCGATTTCGAAGACCTGGCGCGCCGCACCTCGCTCGATGAAACGGCATTCCGCGGCGGCGACCTCGGGTTTTTCCAGAAGGGACGTTTCGTGCCGGAGTTCGAGGAGGCCGTGTTCGCGATGAAGAAGGGCGAGATCGGCGGGCCCGTGCACAGCCAGTTCGGTTACCACGTGATCAAGGTCACGGACCGGCTCGAGCCGACGCTGCGCCAGTTCAGGGACGTCGAGGAGTTCGTGCAGCAGCGGCTTCTCACCACAAAACGCGGCAAGGCGTTCAAGACGCTCGTCGAAAAACCGAAAGGGAACGCGAAAGTCGAGATCGACGAGAAACGGCTCGAGTCGCTGAAAATTTCAACATGAAGAAGCTCAAAGCACTGCCGGCGCTGATGCTGGCCGCGAATCTTTTGTTTTTGCCCTCCATGCATGCCGCCGAAGTCATCGAGCGCATCGTCGCCGTCGTCAATGACGAGATTATCACGGACCGCGACCTCGACCTGATCATGGCTCCGGTCACCGCGCAGTACCGCACGATCTACACCGGCGGCGAGCTCGACGCGCGGATGCGCGCGGCGCGCCAGGAATTCCTGAACAAGCTGATCGAAGAAAAACTGATTCTGAGCGAGGCCAAGCGCCGGCAGGTGATCCTGAAGGACGCCGAGGTTGACGAGATGATGACCGAGGTGCGGACGAAGTTCCCCACGCGCGAGCTTTTCCTGAAGGCGCTGGAGGACCAGGGCCTCACCGAAAAAAAGCTCTGGAACCGTTTCCGCGACCAGATCATGACGCAGAAATACATGAATTACGAAGTACGCTCGAAAATTTCCGTCTCGCCGGGCGAGATCAGCGAGTACTACAAGGCGCATGAGGGCGAATTCGAGCAGGGCCGGCGCGTGAAACTGCTGCAGATCCTGGTGCGCGAAGGCGCGCGCTCCGACGAAGAGGCGAAGCAGTTCGCGGACTCGCTGGTGAGCCAGCTTGAGTCGGGAAAGAGCTTCGATGAGCTCGCGAAGGCGTATTCTGAGGGCACCGAGGCGGCCGAAGGCGGCTCGATGGGCTGGGTCGAAAAGGGACAGCTGCTCGGTGAGATCGACGACAAGATCTTCGAGCTCGAAGAAGGCCAGACGACGGCGCCGATCAAGAGCGCACTCGGCTACCACATTTTCAAGGTCATCGAAAAACAGGACTCCGCGGTCAAACCGATTGCCGACGTCCGCAGCGAGATCCATGACGTGCTCTTCAAGGAAAAAGTCAAAAAGAAGCTCGACTCGTTCATCGGCAACCTCCGCAAGAACGCCTATATATCCATCCGTTCATGACCCCTCGACAGGTTCGGGGCGTCGCCGACCGGATCGCGATCACGCTCGGCGACCCCGCCGGCATCGGTCCCGAAGTAACGCTGAAGGCGCTGTCAAGTCTTCCGCGCTCCACCCGAAAAAGAATCCTGCTGCTCGGCCCCGGCCGCCTCTACTCGGCGACGGCGAAAAGAATGGGACTTAAGACGGACTTCGAATATTTTTTTACGGAACCCGGCCCCGAAAAATTCACGCTCGGCCGCTCGGATGCCAGCCTCACTCGCCTGGCAGTCACCTCGATCGACCTCGCCGTCAAACTCGCGATGGAAAAAAAGATATCCGCGATCGTCACGGCGCCGATCAACAAAGCGGGGCTGAAACAGGCCGGCTTTTCGATGCCCGGACACACCGAGTACCTGGCCGAGCTGTCCGGCACCAAAAAATACGAGATGATGCTGGTCGGAGGCCCCTTGCGCACCGTCCTCGTGACGCGGCACATTGCGATCAGGGACGTTGCGAAAAAAATAAGCCGAGCGCGGGTGGAGGAGGCCATCGTGCTGGCCGACCGTGAGCTGCGCAGTTCCTTCGGGATTTCGAAACCGCGCCTTGTCGTCTGCGGGCTCAATCCCCACGCCGGCGAAAAAGGGAATTTCGGCAAAGAGGAGATACGCATCATTGCGCCGGCCGTGTCCGCGGCGCGTAAAAAAATTAAGGGGACCGTCACAGGACCTCTTTCGCCCGACGCTCTTTTTTACGACGCTTACGCCGGAAAATACGACGCCGAGATATGCATGTATCACGATCAGGGTCTGATCCCGCTCAAGATGATCTCGCGCGGGCACGGCGTGAATGTGACGCTGGGCCTTCCGTTCGTGCGCACGTCGCCGGACCACGGCACCGCCTACGACATCGCCGCCCGCGGCGCGGCCGATCCCGGGTCGATGCTGGAAGCGATCCGGCTGGCTTTCTCGATCTCAAAAAACCGCTCGAACTATGCCCGGCCTTCAAGAAGAAGCTAAGTACCTGCTGCGCCAGCTCGAAGCGGCGGCGCGTAAAAAACTCGGCCAGAATTTCATGGTCGATGAGGGCGCTCTCGAATTCATCGCGAACGCGCTCGCTTTCAAAAAGGACGAGCCGGTCATCGAGATCGGTCCCGGTCTTGGATTTCTCACGCGATTTTTGCTGAGCCACGGCGCGGCCGTGACGGCCGTCGAAAAAGACCCGGCCTATGCGGATTTCTTGCGGAATTATTTCAAAAACAAGAAATTCCGCGTCGTCGAGGCGGACGTGCTGAAAACGCGCATCCCGGACCTCGCCGCGCCGCCGCCCGTTAAAGTCTGCGGCAATATTCCCTACAACATCACGAGCCCCATTCTCGAATGGCTGATCACCCAGAAGACCTCCGTCACCGAAGCCGTGCTGACCGTGCAGTGGGAAGTGGCCGAACGTTTGAAGGCCGTGCCAGGCACCAAGACCTGGGGTGCGCTTTCGGTGTTCCTGCAATACCACGCCAACGTCGAAATGCTGAAAAAGATAGGCCCGGGCGCGTTTTCGCCGTCGCCGAAAGTGGATTCGGCCGTCGTTCGCGTCCTATTCCCGAAAGCGCCGAAATACGCGGTCGGCGACGAAGCGCTTTTTTTCAGTCTCGTGCGGCGCGCGTTTCAAAAAAGACGCAAGACGCTTTTGAACTCGCTGGAGGATGAGACCGACGAGCGGTTTTCGAAGGCCAACCTGTCGCGTATTTCCGAAGCGGCGAACATCGCATTTTCCCGGCGCGCAGAAACTTTAACGGTGGCCGAATGGGCGATCTTAAGCGACCTATTTTCCAAGTAGCAGAGCCCGAGCAGTCCGCCTGACATTCCGTCCAGTTTCGCTATACACCGCTCAGGCTAAAATGATATAGTGGATGGCCATGGAAGCCATTCACGCTGTTTGGACATTTCCGGCCATCATCCTGGCCGCTATCCTGATCGCCTGGGCCGCCGAATGCGGCCAATTCTATATTTCCCAGGGCCTCGCGCTGGCCGTGCTGGCCTGGGTCCAGACGCTGCCGGAATTCGCCGTCGAGGCCGTCATCACGATGGAAGCGGCAAAAAATCCCGAACAGATGCACCTGATCACCGCGAATTTCACGGGCTCCCTTCGTCTTTTCGTCGGACTCGGTTGGCCGATGGTTTATTTCGTCGCCCGCTATTTCGGGATCCGCAAATCCGGCAGAAAAGACAGCTACGCGATCAAGATGGAAGACGAGCATTCGATCACGGTGCTTTCGCTGATACCGGCGCTGGCCTATTTTCTGTGGATCTATTTCAAGGGCACGCTGACGATATGGGACGGCCTCGCGCTGAGCTCGATCTACTTCGTCTATCTTTATCTTCTTTCGCTGATGCCGCCTCAGCAGGAAGAGGGTCTGGAGGACCTGGGCCGCATTCCGCGATGGGTGATGAACCTGAAGCCTCCGCGCAGCTATTTCGGCATCCTTCTTTTCCTGGTCGCTGGCGCACTGATCCTGTGGTTCGGCGCGCACCCGTTTCTGGAATCGATGCTGGCGCTGGCCGTCATGTGCGGCATTTCTCAGTTCGTTTTCGTGCAGTGGGTTGCGCCTTTCTTGAGCGAGTTCCCGGAAAAGCTTTCGGCGTTCCACTGGGCGCGCAAGGTCTCGAAGGCGCCGATGGCGCTGGCCAATTTCGTGTCGTCTTCGATCAACCAGTGGACCATACTCGTGGCCACGATCCCGTTCATTTACGCTTACGCCACAAAATCACTGGCGCCGGTGACGTTCGACGAGCACCAGCGCGTGGAGATCCTGCTGACCATCATCCAGTCGTATCTGGGCTTCCTTTTTCTGGCCGGCATGGATTTCGACTTGTTCGAAGCGATCGGTCTTTTTGTGCTCTGGGTGTCCCAGATGGTATTCCCGGGCATCCGCGAGGAGATCATGTACGTTTACGGCGCCTGGGCTATCATCGAAACGATCAGGCTCTTTTCAAACTTGAAAAAAAGAAACGCTTTCACCGCCTTCGGGACGCTTGCCAGAGAACGCCTATTCGTTAAGAAGCGATAGCGGGGATTTTTTCGATGTTCGGCGGTATCCAGAAGCTTCTGCGAAATATTTTGATCCTCGCCGTCCTTTTCTTCCTTTTCATCCTCGCGTACAAATTCGTGTTCGAGTACATGACCCTCCGCAAGATCGTCCGCAACCTGAAAGCCGACTCGCGCATCGCCGAAGTCCTCGTCACCGATTCGAGCGTCGACGAATACACCCGCAAATACACGACGACGATCAAGTTCCTCGAATACGACGTGAAAGGGAAGCCGCTCAAGCCCAAGTATTTTACGTTCAAGGGTAATCTGATCCAGTTCCAGACGCTGGTCGTGCGCTTCGACGACAAGTACGTCGAAGAGGGGCACCGGATGAAGGGCAAGAGTATCTACCTTTTCCTGAAGGCGTTCGTGCTCGATGGCAAGAACACGCAGGAGATGGTCATCACACCGGTCAACGAGATCCCGGCCGGCTACCGCACGAGGGAGACGCCGAATTATTACGAGAAAGAGATCTGGGCGCGCTTCTGGAAATACGCGCTGGACCCGGCCGAGCGGGCGCGCGGCGGCATCAAGAACGCGCAGATCGAGGCGCCGGGATCTGTGTTCATCCCGGGCACGATCTACACGCTGGTGATAGAGCACGACGGCGGCATTCGCATCGACACGCGGCCCATCCCTGAGATCCTGAGATCCGAGAAAGCAGCTTAAGCGATGCAGAAAGATTACATTTTCATCAAGAACGCGCGCGAGCACAACCTTCAGGGCTTTGACCTGAAGATCCCGCGCAACGCGATGGTCGTGTTCACGGGTCTTTCCGGCTCCGGAAAGTCTTCTCTGGCGTTCGACACGATCTACGCCGAAGGCCAGCGGCGCTACGTCGAGAGCCTCTCGGCCTACGCGCGCCAGTTCCTCGATCAGATGCAGAAGCCCAACGTCGAGTACATCGAGGGTCTGTCGCCTGCGATCTCGATCGAACAGCGCATCGCCGGCTCCAACCCGCGCTCCACGGTCGGCACGACGACCGAGATCTACGACTACCTGAGACTGCTCTTCGCGAAGGTCGGCGTGCCTCACTGCTACCAGTGCGGCCGCAAGATCACGCGCCAGAGCGCGCAGGAGATCGTCGAGCAGATCCTGAAAAATCCTCCGGACACGAAGATCCAGATCCTTGCCCCGGTCATCGAGGGCCGCAAAGGCGAGTACCGGGAGATATTCAAGGACATCCAGAAGGAAGGCTTCGTGCGCGTGCGCATCGACGGCAAGACTTATGAGATCACCGACAGCATAAAGCTCGACAAAAAGAAAAAGCACACGATCGAGATCGTTGTCGACCGCCTGATCCTGAAGGCCGACATCAAAAAAAGACTGACGGACTCGGTCGAGGCCGCGCTGAAGACCGGCAAGGGGACGATCCGGATAGGTTTCGAGGGCCCCGCCACTAATGCGTCGGCGGGCAAGGGCAAGAAGGCGGACGACATGTATTCGGAACTATTCGCCTGCATTCATTGCGGGCTGAGCTTTCCTCCGCCGGAGCCGCGTCTTTTTTCCTTCAACAGCCCTTACGGCGCCTGCCCCGGCTGCGACGGCCTCGGCAACTGCCAGAAGATCGACCCCGAACTGCTCGTGCCCGATAAATCCAAGTCTCTGCGCAACGGCGCTATCGCGGCCTGGAAGCGCGGCGGCAAGTCGCTGATCATTTATTACCGCCGCCTTCTGCGCTATCTGGCCGAACGGCACGGCTTCAGCCTCGACACGCCGTTCAAAAATTTGACCAAGGACCAGCGCGAGCTTATCCTTTTCGGTGAAGGCGGGGAGAGGGACAGCTGGAGGTCCTTCGAGGGAGTGATCCCGAATCTCGAGCGTCGTTTCAAGGAAACCGAATCGGAATTTATGAAGGAAGAGATCAATAAATACATGAGCCTTGAGCCCTGCGCCGAGTGCGGAGGTAAGCGCCTGAAGCCCGCGGCATTATCCGTGAAGATAGATCATAAGAGCATCATGGACATGACGGCGTTTTCCATCGAGCACGCCGACGTTTTTTTCCGCAACCTCAAATTTTCTGAACAGGACGAAAAAATATCCCAGCAGATCCTGAAAGAAGTGCGCGCGCGCCTCAGTTTTATGAAAAACGTCGGCCTGGGTTACCTCTCGCTGGACCGCATGAGCGGCACGCTGTCGGGCGGCGAAGCCCAGCGCATCCGGCTGGCGTCGCAGATCGGCTCTGGCCTGATCGGCGTGCTGTACGTGCTCGACGAGCCGTCCATCGGCCTTCATCAGCGC
>CAZCVC010000032.1:0-7048 GCA_964502045.1 uncultured Planctomycetia bacterium
CCCGACGCGTTTGACGTGTAAAGCAGAGTCGGAGAACTCGGAAATTGCCCGCCGGCCGCCGGCGATCCGCGGCTTCCGCCCGAGGCGGCGAAATGGATCGCGTCCTCGTCGAACAACCCGCCTTCCTGCGACACCAGCGGCTCCGCGGCCTGCATCGTCACCGTATAATTCGTGCCGATGTTACTGTCGATCTCGAGGTTCAGCGCGCCTTCGCCGACGGCGCGGTCCTTCGTGATCTTGCCGAGGTTCAGTTCCTTGCCGCCGTTCGAGTTTTCGATCGTGACGCCGAATGACGGCGTGATCTCGACACGCACGTCGAGCGTGCGAAAGACCGGCGTGACGCCGCTCTGTCCCGTGACCGGCTCGGCCGTAAAAGTGATCTGCGTGTGGTAAACGCCGCCGGCCTGGTTTTCCGGCACACGCACGTTGAACACGAGCACGAACTCGTCGGAATCGCCGGCCGCGTTCGACGTGAAAATGGGCATCTGCCCCATCGTGATCGGTGTTACCTGCTGTGTGCGCAGCGTACCCAGCGGCGTCGAGGGTGAGAACACAATGAAGGCGTCCTGCGGAATGGTTTTGCCGGTCTCGTTGGTCAGCGGCTGATAGACGGTCTGGTACACGCGGTACTGGCTGGCGATCGTGCTCGTGACTGTCAGCGTGACCTCGGTATTTTCCAGCAGGCCTCCCGGCCGCCCGGAGTCGAACCGGATGTTGTTGCCCCCGCGGCGGGGCGTCACGGTCAGGTCGAATACCGCATGGGCATCGGCGGCGGTCCCGAGAAAGATCAGGAAAAATGTGAAGAAGATGAGGGCGGTTTTGGGGGTGCGCATGACTTAAAAGTCTCCGATTAAGGATACACGGAATAGTTGTTCGGTGTCAATGGTGGGCAGCGTAAAAGCGGACGGCGCGTACGCGTTTCCGACGAGCGCGTTGCCGCCGAGGCCGAACACGCCGTACTCGGCGCGGAACACCGTCGCCGCATTGATGCGGTAGTCCACATTGGCGTAAAAATTGTGATGGCCGTCGTAAATGATCTCGGTCTCGCCGCTGGAAATAAAACGCGGGATATCGATCTGCCTCGAAAACGTGTAATCGGCGAACCACGACAGCCGCTTGTTCTGCTTTAGTTCGATGCCCAGGCCGGCGTGATTGATATTGTCGTCGATGCCGCCGGCGGCGCGGTAGCTGTTCTGCGTCATGTGCAGCGTGTACGTCAGGCGGTTGTCCGGCCGGTAGATCACGCGCTCTTTCGTGATGTTGTAAAACGGGTACGGCGGCGCGCCCTTCAGCGGACCCGTCTGCGAGTACATGAAGTTCTGCATGCGGTCTATCAGGATACCGTCGATACGTTCGACCGGATTGCGGAAAAATTCGTTCAAGAGCCCGCGCGGAAAGTCCGGGATCGCGTTGGTCCGCTCATAAATGGCCTCGACGGTCAGACCCGCGTCGATCACGTACTGCAGGCCGCCGCTGTAAGTGAACTGGTCGGCGTTCTGGCCGCCCGTGACGGCCGCGTTCCCGATGTAGAAGTCGTGCAGGTCGATGTCGTCCTTCGGAAAATAGTAGCCGGTGAATACCGGCTCCACGCCGGTCAGCGTCCGAGGCAGCGCGCGCCAGCGAAATAGCCCCTTCGCGGTCACGCGCGGGTTCAGCTTCACGGTGATCTCGTCGCGCATGACGGTCTCCACGTTGGTGGTGTTCATCTCTTCGTATGCGTTCGAGACCGGGTTCAGATATTTGGGCTTTTCCATCCGGTGCACGTTGCGGATGTCAAATTCGTTGTAAAAGCGCTCCTTGAAAAGCTTTTCTTTCCAGTTCAAGCGCACGACCCAGCGGTTGGCGTCGAGGCCGTCGCCGTACTTGAACGGAACCAGGTCCGGATAATCCTGGAACGTGAGATGCGTGCTCCAGAAGCGGTCGTCGCGCGTGGCCAGGTAATTAGAATTCGGCGAATCAAAACCGCGATCCATCTGCGAGTAACTCATCGTCCATTGCGTGTGACCGTCGTGCGCGTGGTCGTAGTCGCCGGTCAGCGCGACTTTGTACGCGTAGCCCTCGGTGCTCGTGCGTATGGCCTGGTCCTCTTTCAGGTCGATCTCGCGGTGCGACCCCGCGATTTCAGAAACGAACGCGACCTTGTCGTTCAGCTCGTATTTCACGTCGACGCCGAGCACCTGGCTGAAGTCGGCCGCGCTGTTGTCGACCAGGCCCGTACGGAACGAGTACGTGCTGCCGATCATAAACTCGTCGGTGGCCTGGTGCTTCACGCGCACGGCGCCAGGAATGTTGTCGGCCGCGAAATATTTTTCGTCCCACGGCGTAAAAGGTGCTGCGGCCGTCGCGGCGATGTAGGTCTTGTCGAAATTGGCCTCGTAGGCAACGCCGCGCAGCAGTACGAGGCGGTTGCCTTCGCTGTCGCGCGCGTTGTAGGAAAGCGCGTCCGAATAATAGCCGCGTTTGATCGAATTGTCCGAAAAATACCGCACCGGATAATACTGGTACAGCCACGGGCTCTGCTGCCAATAATCGCGGTGGTTGGAGATCTCGAGCGGGTCGTCGGTCGTGAGAGCCTGCGTCTCGTCGGCCAGCGCGAACATGCGCGCGTGCCAGTCGTCTTCCTTGTAATCGAGCCACATCTTGCGGAAGGGCCTGAGCTCGGTGTCCAGATCGTGCTCGGGAATGTTGTACGAGAGTCCGAGCTTGTTGTTGGGAACACCGTCGTAGTCGTCCATACCCTGGACAACGGTGCCGCCGGTCAGGTGGCCGTCATGGACCTTGATGTACGGGAACGTGATGCGGTCGGTGATGTCGTTGCGGTAGACCTCTTTGATCGTCGAGTTGAACGCGCCGAAATATTTCAGGTTGTAGCGCAAGCGGATGTTCGAGTTCTGGTTGTTCAGCGCAACTTGCTCGCCCGTGGTGCCGACGTACGACCAGGGGTCGATCACAATCTGCGTGTAATAGCTCCACTTCTTGTCGGGCGTGTAGTCGATGTTGAGCTGGTACTGGCTGTAGATCGCCTTGTCGAACGTGTTATTGAGCTTTTCGCCGAAAAGATAATCGGACTGCGGTCCCTGCAGGCCCTGGATGTTGAGCGCCGCGTTCGCGTCGTTCAGGATAAGGTCGTCGCCGTTCGCTCCGGCAGCCAGGCGGTAGCGTCCCCAGGTGCGGACCATGCCCATCTGCGTTCCCTGTTTTTTCTTCGGGCTCTTCGCCGGCGCGGCCTCGGGCTTGAAGCCGTACTCCTCCCCCAACTCTGCCAGCGACTGCGGGACGTCTTCTTTGGCCTTAGGCTTCGGCTTGGGCGCCGATGCCGGCGGCGGCTCGAATTCTTCGTCGTCCGCAGCGTCGAACGATTTCCCGAAAGAACCCGACGAAGCGGCCTTCTTTTTCATCGCCGATTCGATAACGGAATCCAGCTCTTCCTGGGAATAGTCTTCGCCCTCTTCGGGCGCGTCGGGACCGACGACTGACGCCTCTTCGGGATCGGAGGAATAATCGGCGGCATGAGAAAACGGGGCAAAAAACAGCAGCAGCGCGGCGGTCGAAACGAAAAAAACTAATTTTTTCATCAGCGCTTTAGCGTATCGACCTCACATGTGACAGGATGTTGGCGGTCTTCCGGTCCTTTTTCGCGTAAGCAATGGGAATGGACCAGATCGCCATGTTGCGGTAATACGCATCGCCGAAAACGTAGCGGCCCGTCTTCGCATCGACGGTGTCCGGCTGGTTCCAGGGATTTTTCTGCCGATTTACCGTATTATTCCATATCTTGTTGGCGTGTTTCAACAGATTCCCGAGCGGCAGGCCGCGCATCAGCGCCAGGCTCAGGAACGCGTAGTTCATGCCGGCCCAGACGTTGCGCGTGTGCGTGTTGGAAACGTCGAGCCGCCCGTCCGGCCTCACCGAATTGACGAGCCCGAATCGGGAATGACGCGTGTTCATCGCCAGCACGGCGCCGATGGCCTTGCGGATGCGGCGGTCGTCGGCGATCGAGCCGAGCCCCAGGAGGTCCGCGTACCACTGGCCGTTCAACTGCGACAGCGCGCAATAATTTTTTCCGTAAAAACGGCCGTTCCAAAGCTCTTTTTCGAACGAGGCGCGGCCCTTCTTGAACGCTTCGCGGCAGAGCGCGTCGAACCGCTCGTCGCGCAGGCGGACGGCCATTTTCCGCGCGGCCAACAGCGCGGCCAGCAGCAGTCCGGACGTGTAGGGGTTGGTGCCCTGCATGTCCCAGAGGTCGAACGTCTGGTCCGGCCCTTCGTGATCGGGCAGCCCGTTGCCGTCGGCGTCCTGCCTGAGCGACCAGCCAACGGCCCTTTTCACGGCCGGATAGATCTTTTTCAGGAACGCCGTGTCTTCGGACCAGGCAAAATCGCGCCAGGCCATCAGCACGAATTTGGGATTCAGGTCCTTCCATTCGAGGTGCGTGGTCCCCGAGGACGGGCAGTCGAGCCGGTTACGGCCGAGATCGTGAGGGACGTAGCCGTCCGGATTTTGCGCGCGCGCGAACTGCAGGAGCTGCGAATGTTCAAGTGACGGAAAAAAATAAGCGGCCGGAATCGAGCCGTAGAAGCCGACGTCGATCGTGCCCATGAGCGGGCAGACGACCGGCGCTTCGTAGAACGCGAACTGCCGGTTCTTCAGATGGCGCGTCGCGCTGTAGAACGGCGCGAGGTTCGTCAACAGCGCGTCGTTGAACCACTGCGGGAACGGCAATGAAAAAACCGCTTTCTGAAAACGTTTCGTCCTTTTTTCGAGCGCGTCGCGCCGCCGCGCCGCATAGGCGGAAATGTTCGAGACGCCGGCCTTAAACCAGCGGCGATGTCCTCCCTCGGCCTCGCCGGGAAACTGCCAGGCCGCCGAAAAAAGCCATTCTTTGCGCTGCCCCGGACTGAGGCTTCCTTGAGCCGCGACGGCGCCGCAGGGTTCCCGGTTCTCGCCGGCGGCGCGGCCGCCCGAACGTAGGTCCGGCAGCCTTCCGGTTTCGGCGAAAATGTCCCAGGCCGCCAACGAGATATCGCCGGGCGCGAGGCTGAAATTTTTCGTGACGGCGTTCCAGGACTCGAGGAAGCTTATCTTCCAACCTTCCTTGCGGAAGTTCCAGAGCATCTGTCCCCGCCGCAGGTCGAGCTCGGCGGCGGAGGTGTTGGAGAACATCAGCGAGACGGACTCGCGGTCCTGAGTCACGCGGTTCTGGCGGCCGACGCTCCAGGTGCCGCAAAGGTTCCGGCCCATGAAAAGAAGCGACAGCGCAACAGGGCGCGGGCCTGCATTGCGCGCCGACAGTTTGAAATAAACAGCCGGAAGGCTCGAATGTTTCGCGTCTCCGGGAATCCACGGGCTCCACGCCTCGAGCGTGATCTCGGCGTCCAGCGACGGATGAAAATATTCCAGGCGCGCCGACGGAAAGTGGCCGGTGTAGCGGATGGAACGCACGCGCGGAATGCGGCCGACCGGCGCGGTCTGGAGCAGGAAGGACTTCGGCGCGGACTCTCCCTTCAGAGGACGCAGCGAGACGCCCAGGTGATAACCGAGAACGCCCGGCGAACCGGCATCGCCCGAAACTGGCGAACCCCAGTTGTTCATGAACGTGAATGCGTTAAAAACACCGGTCGGAAGCACTTCGAGCTTGCCGGCGCCGATGCCGCCGTGCGGGACACCGGAGAGCACGTTCTGCCGCGAGGTCAGGATGGGCACGTTATTCCGCGGACGCGCCTTTTTCGACGTCCACGCGGTTGTTCAGGTCGAACGGATTGAAGCCGACCCAGGCGAAGATGCTGTACGCGGTGCCCGAGACGGACCCAGTCCTCACGCCTTTCGGCGTGCGCCAGCCGTGGCCGGTGTCGGCATTGTCGGCCGACGCGTACGGAAGACAGCCGCGCCCTTTTCCGATCCTGGAGGGGCTGGTGATCATCAGCTTCTGCAGTTCGCTCAGATAAAAATCGGCCTTGTCCTTGTAAAAGACGGCTTTTTCCTTGGAGCCCTGCGCGGCAAAATGATCGCTCAAAATGCGGTAGGACACGATGACCTGCGCCGTCCACTCGCACGAGATGATGCCGCCGCGGCCGACGTTCTGCGCCTTCGCAAAATCAAAACCGGTCACCGTCGTCGCGGTCTTGCCGCCGGGCTGCTTGTAGGAGATCTTGACCTTGCAGTGTTCCTCGGCGAATTCCATGATGGCTTCCGGGTCGAAGTCGTATTTCACGAGCGTGTCGGGACCGATCGCGGCGACGGCCCAGCTGAACGTGTCCGTCGCGATCGTGGCGTCGCCTTTGCCGCGGTTCATGCGTCCCTCGGCCATGCTGTACGCGTATTTGCGCAGCCAGCTGAAGACCTTCTCGCGCGCGGCCTCGTATTTTTTGTCTCCGGTAAGCTGGTGCAGCATTTTGAAATACGCGTAGGCGTCGAGATTGTGCTCGGTGCTGTACCATTTGAAGTCCGGCCCGCCCTGCAGGCCGCCCTCGGCGTCCTGAAAGCCGATGAGCCAGTCACCGATGCGCCGCGCGAGCCCGACGAACTGGCCGTCATGCGTGCGGTGCTCGTACTGCAGCGCCGCGATGCCGACCCAGATGTTGGGGCCGACGTGGATCAGGCTTTCGACGGACTCGCCGGTCATCGTATCGTAGGCATTGAAAAAAGCGCCGTCGTTTTTCGCCGCCTTCTTATCGTAGAACGAGAGGATCTCTTTGGCGTTGGCCGTGTCGCCGAACAAAAGGAACGTCTGGCTCGCCAGCGAGAGGTCGTACGTGAACGCAACTCGCTCGAGCGCCGGGTCGCCCTCGTAGCTGGCGACAAGACCTGTCTTCACGTGGCGGTGGCTCTTGATCCATTCGTACATCTGGCGCAGTCCGGCCGAGGCGACGACCTTGCCGGATTTCTGGACGTCGCTGTAGTCGGTCTCGAGACGCGCCTGCCCGGAATCGATGTTCTTCAGGCGTTCTGAGAGGTCCTTTTGTTTTTCGAGGTTGGCACGCATCTCTTTCTCGTAGGCTTCGCGCTCGCCCGCGTTCTTCGCCTCGAGGAAGGCCGTCTGCGACTGCAG
>CAZCVC010000032.1:7148-9472 GCA_964502045.1 uncultured Planctomycetia bacterium
AGGCTTCGCGCTCGCCCGCGTTCTTCGCCTCGAGGAAGGCCGTCTGCGACTGCAGTTCCCCGATCTTTTTCCTCGCCGCCTCGAGCGCTCCGGTCAACCTCAGCTTGGCTTCCTGGATCTCGACGAGCTTGGCCGCGATGTCGGATCTCTTCTCTGCGTTCTGGATGAGCAGGTTCACGACCTGCTTGTTGTTGTCGTTCATCTGTTTTTCCTTGAGGAAGAGTCCTGTCATCACCAGCAGCGCGGCAAGGCCGAGCGCCACGGCGGCGCGGGGCGCCCAGATGAGGCGGCGGGCGTAGCCCACGATGCGGCGGCGGGCGCGCTCGTCGATCTCGGTGTAAGCAACGCCGATATAATAGCGGGCCGGTTCGGGAATGCCGATCTTGCGGAGCCAGACGATCTTTCCTGTGGCACGGACCGGCTGGAGAGCGAAAGGAGGATTGATGGTAAGTTCCAGCGGCGCCTCGGGAAGGCTTAGGTCTTTCTCGGTCTGCTTTCCAAAACTTTTAAGTTCGATGCAGATGCCGACGGCGCTGACATCCCTCGTGAAACCCTGCAGGAGATGCTTCGCGCTTTCTTCCCGTCCACCGCCCTGGACCGTGAACTCGACGGGAAAGACCGTCTTCATACGGACGTATTGGCGCTTTTCTTGCATTTCAGGTCGCCCGTTTCAGGCCGAAAAGGCCCGCGGAGCTAAGGTTTTTGACCGGCGCGCTTCTTCTTCGCCGGCGTGACGGCGTGCGGGCGCGTCCACAGTTCCTTCAGGACGTCGTAGGCCTTTTTCGGCTGGCGCTTGTAATAGCCGGCCTTCGAGTTGGCCGGGTTTTGGCCGACAATGCCCCACCATTCCTCGTTCATGTTCATCTTGTCCACGCCGTAAGCGTCGAAATAATAGGACGAATTCTGCCAGTGCCCGCCGGTGTCGTGCATCGTCCACGTGTGCGGAAGGTTTTCGTTGCCTTTCCACCATTCATCGTTCCATTCGAACAACGTTCCGCCGAGGCAGTTACCGACGCCCTTTTTCGGATTGGCGTTCCTCTCGATGTCGAGCCACTGCTGCTTCAGGAATTCGGCCTGGTTGACCTCGTCAGGCTCCTGCGTCGAGGCGTTGAAACTGTCGCATCCCCACTCGGTCATCACGACCGGGATGTCGAACTTCTGTTTGATCTGGCGGAACAAATTACCGAAGCCGGGGCCGCGGTAGGCGATCATCGCCAGGCAGTCGATGTCGGGGCAGACAGGCTTGGCGAGGTCCAGCGACGCAACTTCGCCGACGCCCATCGCGACGAGGTGGTTCGGATCGATCTTCTTGATCTGCTTGGCCAGGTCGTTCACGAACGTGTAATAGATCTTGGCCTTGGCCTTGCGCTGCGCTTCCGGGTCCGCGAGCGCGTCGATCTCGTCCGAGGTCCAGCGCTGCACGTTCAGGTCGAAGCTGTAGTTGTTTTCGTTGCCGAGCACCCACATCATGACGCCCGGATGGTTCTTGTACAGGCGCACCATCTCGAGGACTTCGTCTCGTATCTTATCGCAGAATTCCTTGTCCGCGTAGTTGGGCGCGGGCCAGCTCCAGAAACCGAGGTAATGGCCGACGAGGAAGCGCTGATTGTGTTTGTAGTAAAGGTCGTCTAAAACTTTTTTCACTTCTGCGGGGTTTTTGCCGAGGCGGTAGAAGCGTATCGTGTTGGCGCCCATCTCGCGCATCATGCGGCCGTCCGTCATCCAGGGTTTGGCCGGATCGCCCCAGAAATTATACTCGTAGTCCTTGCCGATAGGCACCGGCGAATAACAGGAACCGCGCACGAGGTATGGCTTGCCGTTCAGCAGGATGCGGTCGCCTGTCGCGCTGCGCTCGATCTTAACGACGGACACGCGCGAGCGGCGGAACAGGCTCGTGGGTCCCAGATAGAGCCACGCCAGGATCAGCAGCAGGACGACCGTTAAAAATACGACGAATTTCTTCAAGATATGGGCCTCTTAAAAAAGTCAGCGATAACGCGCACGCGAATCACGCGTTATCGCTGACTCGATTTCCTTGAACGACTATTCGAATCTGATGTCGTCGAGGTAGAACGTGGCGCCTTCCGGATTCACATCCAAATTGGTCGCCCAGCAGAAACCGCCGCTGATCGAAGAAAGGTCTTTTCCGGTCAGGTCGATGGTGAACTGCTGCCACTCCGTCGTGAGGACCACGGGTCCGATACCGGCCACATCGCTGTCGGCATATTCGCCGGTGATGCCGCCGATCTTGAACTCTTCGATCCTCTCGCCGCCCTTGTCGCCGCGCGCCCAGAACGTGAGTTTCTTCGCGCCGGTCAGGTCGT
>CAZCVC010000033.1:0-4713 GCA_964502045.1 uncultured Planctomycetia bacterium
CGGCGATGCGCTTCTCTTTGGCGGAGACGTCCGAATCGAGCGTCTCTTTTTCGTACTGCAGTACTTTGGCGCGGCCCAGAAGCTCGTCGATGCGGACGCGCTGCTCTTCTTTCGCAGCGACGATACGCTCTTCGAGCTCGGCCTGCTTGGCCTCCAGCGCCTGCTTCTCGCGCGTCAGCGCCGCCAGCGACGATTCGGCCAGCGAGAGCCGGCCCTGCAGTTCGGCCGCTTTGGATCCCTGGTATACGTACAACGCGACCATGCCGGCGGCCATCGCCAGAAAAACGGCCGATGCCGCCAAAAAAGGAACGAGGGACTTCGCCGGACGAGGCGTCATTCCTGTCCCGCGTTCCTTGTTCGCTTTTTCGATGGCGTCGACCAATCCGCTCATTTTTTGCAGGTTTCCCCTTCTTTGGAACAGCAGGGACATTTTACCACGCAGGACAGCAGTTTGATCAAGCCGGCCACGCCGATCAGGCCGTACACGACTTTTGCGGGCATCGTCATGTCTCCGAGGAGCTTCGCGACCAGATCAATTCCAAATACGCCGTAAAGCCCCCAGTTGATCGCGCCGATCACGACGAGCAGGCCTAACACTTTGCAGACGACACAGCATTTACCTGTCATGCTTCCTCCTTCTGGTTGGAGAGTTCAATGCTTAAAGTGCCTTACTCCGGTGAAGACCATGCTGATGCCCGCCTTGTCGCAGGCCGCGATGACGGCTTCGTCCTGGATCGAGCCGCCGGGCTGAACGATCGAGGAAATGCCGTGCCGCCGCGCGAGCGCGATGGAGTCGGGCTTCGGAAAAAAACCGTCCGAAGCCAGCACCGCGCGTTTCGCCTTTTTGCCGGCCTTGCGGAATGCCGTCTCGGCCGAGTCCACGCGCGACGTCTGCCCCATGCCCAGACCGAGCGTCGCGCCTTTTTTTGCGATCACGATCGCGTTAGATTTCAGATACCGCGAGACCTTGAACGCGAACAGCAGGTCCGCGATCTCGCTTTTTTTGGGCTGCTTCTTCGTCACGCATTTCAAATCGGAGGCCGAGGGGTCTTTCGCGTCGCGGTCCTGCACGAGCACGCCGCCGGAAATTTTCTTGAAATCAAGGGGACCGCGCGCGACAGGTCCGGGCGTCATTGTCAGCAGACGCAGGTTCTTTTTTTCTCTCAGCACCGTGAGCGCTTCCTTCGAGAACGACGCCGCAACGATGCATTCGACGAAGCCGCTCTTTGAGATATCCTGGGCCGTCTTTGCGTCGACCTCCGCATTGAATCCGATGATGCCGCCGAACGCCGACAGCGGATCGCACGCGTACGCGCGCTTGAACGCTTCACGCGCGCCGGAGCCCACCGCGAAGCCGCACGGGTTTGTGTGCTTCATGATCGCACAGGCCGGTTCGGAAAAATCGGAGACGATCTCCCACGCCGCGTCGAGGTCGAGGATATTGTTGAAAGAAAGTTCCTTGCCGTGCAGTTTCTTGGCCTTCACGATACCGCCCGAATTACCCTTCTCTTCGTAGATCGCGCCTTTTTGGTGGGGATTTTCGCCGTAGCGCAGGTCGGCCGATTTGTCGAATTTGAGCTCGAGGCTCGCCGGAAGCACGGACGCGCCGTTGGCCTGTGCAGGGCCGCCCTGGAAATATCCGGATATCAACTTATCGTAGGACGCCGTGAGCGTGAAGACCTTCCCGGCCAGGTTCCGGCGTGTCTCGTCGGACAGCGCCCCGCCGTTCCTGCGGAGCTCTTCAGCCACCGCCGCGTAGTCGGCCGGGTCCGCGACGGACGCGACAAAGCGGAAATTTTTTGCGGCGCTGCGCAGCATCGACGGGCCGCCGATGTCGATCATCTCGATGATGTCGCGCTCTTCGGTCTTGGTCTTGAGCGCGTCCCAGAACGGGTAAAGGTTGACGACCAGCAGGTCGATAGGCTCGATCGCGTGTTCGACGAGCGTCTGCATGTGCTTGGGATCGTCACGCATCGCGAGGATGCCGGCGTGAAGGTTGGGATGAAGCGTCTTCACGCGGCCGTTCAGCATTTCCGGGAAGTGCGTGACCTCAGAGACTTCCTTGACCGGCACGCCTTCCTTTTTAAGGAGGTCGGCGGTCCCGCCCGTCGAAATGATCTCGACGCCGAGCCCGTTCAGCGTCTTGGCGAACGCGACCACGCCGGTCTTGTCGTAGACGCTGATCAGTGCCCGCTTGATCTTAGTCATCCATGCCCTCGAGGTTGTTCTTAAAGTCCGCTTTCAAAATTTTCGTGACGGGCCCCGGAGCGCCCGTCCCGATACGCCGGCCGTCGAGCTTCACGACCGGCAGCACTTCCGATGACGTGTTCGTGATGAAGCATTCGTCGGCATTATAGATCTCATGGCGCGTCAGGCCCGTCTCCAGCACCTCGAAACCGCGCTTGCGGCAGAGGTCGATCACGTAACCGCGCGTCACTCCGCTTAAAATACCCGAAGCGGCAGATGGTGTCAAAATCCTTTTTTCCTTCACGGCGAACAAATTCGACACGGTGCCTTCCGCGACGGTGCCTGTCGGGCCGAGAAACAGCAGTTCGTGGGCCTTCGGCCCGCACTCTTCGAGCATCGCGAGCACGCCGGCCGCATACTGCGAGCACTTGATTTTCGAATCGTCGGCTTTCAGTTCCGAACGGCGCATCACCGAGGTCTTCATCTCGACGCCACGCTCGTACCATTCGGCCGGGTGCGACTTGAATTCGCGCGCCATCGCCACGAGCTCCCCTTCGCCGGGCTCGAGCCAGTGCACGGAAACGCGCACGATCGCGTCGGGCCAGCCGCTCTCTTCGAGCACCGAGTAAACCCAGGCCTCCATTTCAGCGGACGGAAGCGGCAGCGCGGCGCCGAGCCCTTCGCAGGACCATCCGAGGCGCTGCCAGTGCTTTTCGAGGTTGAAGAACCGGCCGCGGTAGGCGCGCAGCGTCTCGAACGCCGACACGCGGTTGAGAAACGCGGCGTCAAGATGTTCGGAGTCGCCGGATGATACCCCGCGCCGGAACCGGGCCGAAGACGGCGGCGAGAACCGCCTCTGCTTTATGAAGTGTTTCGTCATATTCCCTTTCGGGGTCCGAGTCGGCCACGATGCCTGCGCCCACCTGAAGATGCGCGCGTCCGTTCTGAAGCACCAGGCTGCGTATAATGATATTAAAATCCATATCTCCGGTAAAGCTAAAATACCCCATCGAGCCGGTGTAAGGTCCCCGCGCGACCGGCTCAAGCGCATCAATCACCTGCATCGAGCGCACTTTCGGCGCGCCGGTGATCGTGCCGCCCGGAAAAAAGGCCTTGAACGCGTCGACGGCGTCGAGCCCGTCGCGCAGGACCGCGCGGACGTTTGAAACGATGTGCTTCACGTGGGAATAATCCTCGAGCGCCATCAGCTCGTCGACGGCGACGGAACCGTATTCGGCGACGCGGCCGAGGTCGTTGCGTTCGAGGTCCAGCAACATCACGTGCTCGGCGCGCTCCTTTTCGCTCAAGAGCAGTTCCAGCGACACGGCCCGGTCTTTGTCCGCGCCGCGGCCGCGCGGACGCGTACCGGCGATCGGCCGCGTCTCGAGCCGGCGCCCCTCGAGCTTCAGCAGCCGCTCCGGCGAACCGCTGAGGATCTGGAAATCACCGGCATCGAGGAAGCCGAAAAATGACGACGGGTTCAGCGCCTTAAGCCTTTCGTAGACGGCGTCAGCGGAGGATGTCAGAGGAAACGTGAAGCGCTGGGAAAGGTTGGCCTGGTAGATATCGCCGCGGCGGATATGCTCTTTGGCTTTCATCACCATCGCGATGAATTTGCGCCGCGACACGGAACATTCAAGCCGCGGGGAGCGCACCGCTGCTTTTTTTTCGAAATTCCAGGAGAGCGTCGTCCGCAGCGCACGGTGGACCTTTTTTTCGAGCGCGCCGAGCGCCGTACGCCCTCCGTCAGCAGCGAACAGCAACGTTTCGCCGGACGTGTGGTCGAATAGCACGCCTTCGTTCAAAAAAAGAAAATACATCCACGGCAACCCGAGGTCCTCGCGCGCGTAACGCGTCAGCGCGGGCTCGATGAACGCTTTCGCCTCATAACCGACGAAGCCGACGGCACCGCCGGCGAACGGCGGCGCTCCGTCCGTGCGGGCGGTCCGGCGTTCGCGCAGGAGCTTCTGCAGCGCGTCGAACGGATCGGCGCCCAGCGTTTTTGCCGGGCGGCCCGGCGGCCCGAACGTGGTTTTTCCGTTCTGCCAGCGCAGCACGGCGCGCGGCCGCGCGGACACCAGCGACCAGCGGCCGAGGCGCGGCGAAACACGCGCGCTCTCGAGCAGCACGCCGGGACCGGTGCCGCGCAGCGCGCGGTAGAGCGCGGACGGCGTGCAGGAAAGATCTATTTTTTTAAAGGAGGCGGGGCGTTCAATCGAGGTAGGCAATCTTCTGCTTCTTCAGCCGGACCTGCAGCTTCAATTCCTGGATATCTTCGGAAAGCGGCCTTATTTTTTCGTTCAGCATCAGCACGTGCTCGGACCAGCGCTTCTTGTCCTGCGCCGACAGCGTGATGCCTTTCGGGTCTTTCAGCACTTTCTGCACATCGGTCAGCGTCTTCTGGTATCCCTCGAGCTCGGTCTGCTTGGCCTCGATCGAGGCCTCGGCCGCCGTGATGTCGGTCTTGAGCCGCGCGCGGTTCGAGTCGATGCCGGCGCGGAACTGCTCGACCTTCGTGTTCTGCGC
>CAZCVC010000033.1:4813-6605 GCA_964502045.1 uncultured Planctomycetia bacterium
GCGTTGACGGCCGTCAGGAAGACGACCAGCATGAGGAGCCAGTAGATCAGTATTCCGATGATCTCGGAAAGCGTATAATTGATATCGCCCTTCGACAGGATGTTGGCGATGCCGATCTTTTCGCTGACCGAATCAAGCCGTGCCAGTTTGAAAAAACGCGTGATCACTTTCTGCGCCAAAGTCGCCAGCACCCATCCGATGATCAGAATCAAGATCACGGAGACGAGCATCGGCAGAAACCCCAGCACACGTGCCCACATCGATTCGACGGGCTGCATGATAGTCGATTCCCAATCCACGGGGACCTCCTTTTAAGTCAGTTTAACTAATTTTTACTAAACCACTGCTATCTGATAAAATTTTACAAAAAAATGGGCATACTCGTCAAGACATTCCGGCGTTTTTGTGTTATTTGTTAATCGACTTCAATATTTATTATTTCAGTTCTTTTTTGGAGAGGATTTTCAAACCGGAGTCGAGCGCATAGATCAGCGGTACGGCCGTTCCGAGATTGAGTTCGAGCACTTGCTCCTTGGTGAGTTTTTCCAGGTGCATCACGATGGAGCGGAGACTGTTGCCGTGCGCCGCGACGATGACATTTTTTCCGGCCCTGAGGTCGGCCTCGACATATTTTTCGAAATAGGGCAGCGTGCGCGCGGCCGTGTCCTTCAAGCTCTCGCCGTTCGGCGGAGCGATGTCGTACGAGCGCCGCCAGATCTTGACCTGATCGTCGCCGAATTTGACGGCCGTCTCCGCCTTATTGAGTCCCTGCAGGTCGCCATAATGACGCTCGTTCAGCGCTTTGTCCTTCTTGACCGGAACGCCGGTCTGTCCCGTCCCTTCGAGGATCAGCTTCAGCGTATTTTGCGCGCGCTGCAATTCCGACGTGTAGGCAATGTCGAAGCGCAAGTTTTCTATTTTTAATTTCTCCCCCGCGCTCTTCGCCTCTTCGATGCCCTTCAGGGAAAGCGGCACGTCGACCCAGCCGGTAAAGCGGTTCTCAAGATTCCATTGGGATTCGCCGTGACGCACCAAAACGAGAACGGACATCGATTCCTCCGAAAGTTAATTCTAGGCGCAAAAAAAAGGAGTCTTGCCGTGGGCAAGACCCCTTTTGGCGCCGGTTAAATCGGTCTTAGCTTCTTCGCCTGCCGAAAATGTTCAGTAGAAGCAGGAACAGATTAATCAGCGCGATGTAAAGCGTCAGCGCGCCGAGCACGTCCATCTTCCGGCGTATATCCGGGTTGTCGAAGCCCGCCGCGTAAAGCGCTTTCAGCTGCTGCGTCTGGTACGCGATCAGGACGACGAAGATCGCGATGCCGGCGTACGTGATGACCCACATCATCGCTGGGCTCTTCAAGAACAAGTTCACGATGCTCGCGATGATGAGCCCGATGAGACCCATCAGCGCCAGCTGTCCCAGCGAGGTCAGGTCTTTCTTGGTGGCCATTCCGTACAGGCTGAAAAACAGGAAGGTACCCGTCGCGATCGCGAACGTGCTGATGACGGACGCGCCGGTGTACACGAGCAGGATGACCGCGAAGAGCGGGCCGTTCAAGAGCGAGTAGACCGCGAAGATCGAGCGCGACATGCCGACGCTCATCGTCATGATGCTGCGGTTGACCCAGATCACGAGGCCGAACTGCACGAGCGCCAGGCCCAAATAGATCCAAGGACTGGAGACGGCGCGCAACAGCGGCTGGTTGTACAGGATCGTGACCGCCGAGAACGTCGACAGGAACAATCCCAGCGCCATCCAAAGGAACACGCGCGAGAGAAAACTCGATTCGGA
>CAZCVC010000033.1:6705-9430 GCA_964502045.1 uncultured Planctomycetia bacterium
TCCTTGTTGAACTCGTAGATGCGCTTCCACTGCTTGCCGTCGCCGTATTCCCTCTGCGCGATGGCCCAGAGCGTGTCGCCCTTCTGTATCGTGTATTCTTTCACGTCGACCTTGATCGCGCCCTCGAACGTCTTTTCTTCTTCGACGATCTTCGGCTGATCGGACTGCACGGTCTCACCGAACGCGGCGGCCTTGTCCGCCGGGATCATGATCTCCTCGACTTCGGCGACCATGAACTGCGCGTTGCGGTCCTTCTGCATGCCGACGAGGTCGTTCTTCGGCGCCATCGCGTCGAGCTTGCCGCGGGAGAGGATCTTGATGCGGTCGGCGGCCAGGCCCTTGGAAGAAACGTACTGGCGCACGGCCTCGGCACGGCGTTCGCCGAGCTTGAGATTGTACTGCTCGGAACCGCGGGTGTCCGCGTTGCCGGTGATCAGGATGTCGGCTTTCGGGTTGCGCTCGAGCGTCCAAACCGCCTTGTCCAAAGCTTCCGCCGCGTCGTCGCGGATGTCGGCTTTGTCGTAATCGAAATAAACTTTAACGTTGTTCAGGATTTTCTTGATGACCAGCGACGGCTTCATCGGACCGGGCTCGGCCTTGTAATCGAAGATGACTTTCTTGACGTATATCCAGCCTTGATTGCCCCACGCGCGCTCTCCGTTCTGCGTGCCGGGCGCATCGGGCCACCACCAGTAACCGCTGCGATCGGGATCTTTGAACGGCGCGGGCTTCGCGTCCGACGGCCACCAGGAAAATTTACGGGCCAGGCGCGCGTCTTCGTCCGTCTGCACTTTCGGGAAATTGCCCGTCGTAGGAACGACCTCGGGCTTGCCATACTGGCTCAGCCTGTTGGAAGATTCGGCAAAAGCCGGCGAAGCGAGAAACACTAGCGCGATCACGGCCGCAAAATAACGTTTAAAAAAAGCGTTCATAGGAGGACCCTTTGGGTTCAAAATTTTTCGGTTTTTGGATGAATAAACGACCGGTTCTTATGAAATTAGCTTACTAAAAGGCCTCGGACTCGTCAAGACAAACCGGGTTTTACGGCGGGCTTCGAAGAAAAACTAGAGGCTGGGCAGCGAATTGAAAGTATCGATGAGCTCTTTCAAGCGGCTGTAGCTCGAGCGGTCGAAGTAGAATACGATACGCTCGAGCGACGGGTCGCGATTGTCGTCCTCGGTCGTGTCGGCGAGGCGCTCCAGGGCCCCTTTCGAGCAGAGGTCTTTGAAGCGCGTCGAAATGGCCTTGAGTTCCTCGTCGGAGATAGGGCGTTTCAGGCGTATCAGGTATTTGTCGCGGAGGAAGCGCGAGGAGTCGTAATTTTTGTAGAAATTCGTAAGCTCCGAAGCGGCGGCCTCGTTGTCCTGGAAGTGGCGCACCAGGCGCGTGTCGTTTGGCGAGATCAGGCCCTCCTCGATCAGGTTCTTTTTCAAAAGACGCATCAGCGACTTCCAGTAGTCGCTGCCGGGCGCGTCGATCATCACGATCGGCCGCGGTTTGGCCTTTCCCGTCTGGACCAGCGTCAGCGACTCGAAGCCCTCGTCGAATGTGCCGAAGCCTCCCGGAAACAGCACGGTCGCCTCCGACTCTTTCAGGAACATCAGCTTACGTGTGAAAAAATATTTGAAGTTGATGAGCTTCAGGTTGCCCCGGATGACCCAGTTCGGCTGCTGCTCGAACGGCAGCATGATGTTGAGGCCGAAGCTGTGCTCGGCGCCGGCGCCGACCATGACGGCTTCCATGATGCCGCTCGCGCCGCCGGTGATGGCCATCCAGCCTTTTTTCACGAGCAGGCGGCCGAAATTTTCGGCCATCTTATAATTCCCGTGCCCGGGCTTCGTGCGCGCCGAGCCGAACACGGCGGCCTTCGGGATCGCGCGGTACGGCTTGAATATCTTCATCGCGTAGCGCAGTTCTTTGAACGCCGTGTTGAGCAGACGTATTTCCAGGGTGTCGAAGTTCTCATTGCGCACCTGCGCGACGTTGAACAGCATCTCGCGGAAGATCTCGTCGTCGGAGCTCGGCGGAAAATCGTTGCCGAGCAGGCTCGTGATGTCATTTTTGAAACGAAGGAGGTCTTTCTCGGTCATACGGCTCATGATTTTATTTTCCCGAGAAAATCAGGCGCCGCTGAAACGTACTCGACCCTGCCGCCTGTCTGCGGGTGAAGAAAACTCAATGAGGACGCGTGCAGCGCCAGACGCGGAAGCTTGAGCGAGCGCAGCATCTCTTCGTCAAGCCCGCCGGTGACGTAGCGCTGGAAATGCGAAAGGTCGACGTAGATCTTGTCGCCAACGATGGGATGGCCGAGCAGCGCCAGGTGGACACGGAGCTGATGCGTGCGCCCGGTCTCGGGCTCGAGCTCCAGCCAGGAGTAAGTCCCGCCGGAAACTTCGTGCGTCGAGAGCACGCGATAGCGCGTCAGCGCTTCCTCGCCTGCCTCGTCTGCGACACGCACGGTCTGGAAGCCCGAGCTTTCATCGTGGCCCAGACGGAAGGATATCTCCCCGGCTTCCGCGGCCGGCTTTCCAAAAACCAGCGCGCGGTATTTTTTCTTCACGCGGCCCGCCAGAAATTCTTTGCCCAGAAAACTTGCGGCTTCCGAGGTCTTCGCCGCGACGATGACGCCGCTGGTCTCGGCGTCGAGCCGGTGCACGAAATGGATCTTTTGTCCGGCACGGGCCGGATCTTTCATCAGAAGCGAGTGAAGGTTTTTTTCGGTGTA
>CAZCVC010000034.1:0-7724 GCA_964502045.1 uncultured Planctomycetia bacterium
CGTGCTGGCGCGATTCGGCATCGCCAGCCGCCGCGGCGTCGTGTCGATGATCGAGGAGGGGAAGGTCACCGTGAATGGGGAGGTCGTCCGCGAAAAGGGCTTTCGAGTCGACGCAAAAAAAGATGACGTGCGGGTTTTGGACCAGCAGATCGCGCGCGACGCCCACCAGGAAAAAAGGTATTTTCTTCTCTACAAGCCGAAGAACGTGATGACGACGATGCAGGACCCGCACGCCGAGCACACGGTCGCCGATTTTTTCAAGGAAGTGCCGGAGCGTCTGTTTCCGGTGGGACGGCTCGACCGCGACACGACCGGGCTCGTGCTGATGACCAACGACGGGGAACTGGCGTTCAGGCTTACGCACCCGAAGTTCGGCGTGAAGAAAAGGTATTTCGTGAAAGTGAAGGGCGTCGTGCCCGAGGAAGAGACCAAGAAGCTCGAGGCCGGCGTCAACCTCGAGGACGGCAAGACCGCGCCGTGCAAGATCGACATCGAAAAATTCAATCCGAGAGAAACGACACTGCGCGTCGTGCTGCACGAGGGAAAAAAACGGCAGATCCGCCGGCTCTTCGAGAGTATCGGCCACCGCGTGATCCAGCTCGAACGCACCGATTACGGCCCGCTGTCGCTGGGCGAGATGAAGCCCGGCGAAAAGAGGGAACTCCGGCCCGCTGAAGTCAAAAAGTTGAAGGAAGCGGCGGGACTCAAACCCAAGGACTGACTCAGATGGCCAAAAAAGTCGAAGTCTACACGACGCCTTACTGTCCTTATTGCCACTCGGCCAAGAATTTTCTCAAATCCAAGAAGATCGCATTCACCGAGATAGACGTTTCTGACGACGATCTGCGCCGCAAGCTGATCGAAAAAGCCGGCGGACGCGAGACGGTGCCTCAGATCTTCGCCGACGGCACGCACATCGGCGGCTACGATGATCTCGTCGCTTACTACCAATCGGGCAAAACGCTTTAATCCATCCCCAGCCGCCCTAAACGCCCCGTGTTGCGGGCGCTTGCGTACATTTTCGCGAAGAACAGCGACGCCAATAAAAAATAAACCAGGTTAAGCCCGATCGCCGTCCAGAAATGCCCCCACGGCATCACGCCGGTTTTTGTGACTTCGCGAATGCCCTCGAACACGTAGGTGCTCGGCAGCGATTTCGCGACCCACTGCAGCGGTACCGGAAGCACCGACACCGGATAATAGATCGCCGACACCGGCTGCACCAGATACGGGATGCCCCAGATCAGCGCCTCGGCCGAATGTCCCCAGCGCACCACCAGCGCCGAAGTGAAAACGCCGAGCGCCCAGCCGAAAAAAAGAAGGTTCACGACGAGCGGGATCAGGAAAAAACCCAGGTGGTTGTATAGGTTGAAATGGTACAGCGTCGCCGCGATCGCCGACAAGAGCAGCGTGATCACCGTGATCTTCAGGAAACCGTACACGAACGTCGCGGTCAGCCATTCCCAGATGCGCAGAGGGGAGATCAGCACGTTGATGATGTTCTGCGTCCAGATGTCCTCGACGACGGCGATGCTGACGGCCTGCTGGCTGCGGTAAAGGATGTCCCAGAAGATCATCGCGCTGATCAATATGGCGGCCAGGCGCGCGGCGGGGTCCGCCATGAGAGTTTGGAAATACACCGACACGAAACCCCACACGAGCAGTTCCATGACAGGCCAAAAGAATATCTCGAAGAGGCGCGGCATGCTGCGCGTATGCAGGTAGAGGTAGCGCAGCAGCACGCCGCCGATGCGCGTCAGCGAGTTTTTCACGCCATATTCCTCTGGATGACGAAATCGCCGGAACGGACGATCTTGATGAACACCTGCTCCAGCGTCTTGGATTCGAACGACTTGAGGATCTCGGCCGGGGTGCCTTCGGCGATCATGCGGCCTTCATGGATGAAATAGATCGTGTCGCATATCTCCTCGACCTCGGGCATGTTGTGGGACGTGTAAAGGATACCGATGTTCCTTTCTTTCTGGATCTTTTTCAGGAGCTTGCGGACGTTGTCGGCCATTTCCGGGTCGAGGCTCGCCGTCGGCTCGTCGAGCAGAAGCAGTTCCGGATCGTTGAGCAGGCATTTGCAGAGATTCAGCCGTGTTTTTTCGCCGGCCGAAAGCGCGCCGGTGATGCGCCCGGCCAGCGCCGTCATTTCCATCAAGTCCAGCAGGCCCGCAATCTTTTTTTTCGCGTCGGGTACGCAGTAGAGCCGCGAAAAGACGGTCAGGTTTTCGATGACCTTTAGGTTCGACGGCAGCTGCGCGTAGGCCGATGAAAAATTGAGCTTCGCGGCGATGCGGTGGCGGTGTTTTTCGGGTGAGAGGCCGAATACGAGCGCTTCGCCCGATGTCGGCGTGAGAAGGCCCAGCAGGATGTGGATGGCAGTCGTTTTTCCGGCGCCGTTGGGCCCCAGCAGACCCGCGATCTGGCCGCGTGCCACCGAAAACGAGATGTTGTCGAGCGCGCGGAAAGCGCCGTAGGATTTTGAGATCTGACGGGCCGTGACGAGGTTTTCCATTCCCATATTTTACTCCGAACGCATGAATTTTGTTGCACTAAATCGGGGCACAGGTATAATCGTCTAGTAATCACGGTATTATTTTTAAAAGATTTCCGGTTTTATCCCGTCTACTTGGCTCGATTAAGGAGATTTTTCATGAGAAATCGCTGGACCCAATTTTTGATCGTTTCCGTTTTGACCGTGTTCGTAGCAGGCTGCGCGACCGCCCGGCCGCGCCACACGGACGCGTCGGCGCCGCCGGCCGACCCGCAGGTCACCGCACTGCAGACCGAATTGCAGGCCAAAGACCAGCAGATCCAGGACCTTCAGTACCAGCTCGAGCAGAGCCGTACCGGCACCCCGTACTCCAACACCGTGTCGAGCGGCACGTCTTCCAAGATCCGCGTCAGAGGCGTGACCGTGGCCGAGGTCCAGCGCTCGCTCACCGCGGCCGGCTTCGATCCGGGCGCCGTAGACGGACGCTTCGGCAAGAAGACCAAGGCCGCGATCAAAGCGTTCCAACGCTCGAAAGGCCTCAAGGCCGACGGCGTCGTCGGCGAGAGGACCTGGAAGCTTCTCCAAGCCTAGTCCGTGTTCATCCACAAGGTCCTTTTCAAGATCAAGAAAAAGGACGTCCCCACCTACGTGCGGGACTGCAAGCTTTGGAAAAAGGAAGCCGGCAAACATCCGGGCTTCATCGCTTCGCACACGCTGATGCGCACCAACGAAAAAGACCAGTACGCCTCCACTTATGTCTGGAAGACCGAAGGCCACCACAGCCGGTTCATGAAAAAACACCATGACCGGCTGGTGTCGCTTTCCAAGTGCCCGGTCGAAGTGGTGGGCTATTACAACTTCAAGACGATCTAGTTTTTCCCCTTGCCTCACATCCACGAGTTTTACGATTTTGTCGTTTCCATTTTTGTCGTCCACCGCGCCAAGGTCCTGTTGATCTATCACAAGCAGTACCGCGAATGGCTGCCGATCGGCGGACACATCGAGCCCGACGAGGACCCGGAAGAGGCGCTTTACCGCGAGATCCGCGAAGAATGCGGTTTGAAGGTCCGCGTGCTCGCCGACACGCCGAAGATCGGACACGCCGGCGTGAAACCGCTGCCGACGCCGTCCTATCTCGACAACCACCGCATCCGCGGAAAGCACCGGCACGTGGCGTTCGTCTACTTCGGCGTTTCCGGCTCCGACAAAGCCGTGCTGCACGAGCGCGAGCACCGCGAATTCCGGTGGCTTTCCAAAAAAGACCTGAAGGACCCGGCCTACAAGCTTACGAGATCCATCCGCTTTTACTGCGAGCGGGCGCTCGAGGCCGCCGCATGCGCTTGAAGCCGGCGCTTCTGGCGGTCTTTTTCGCCGCGGGGATAATACTCGCGCCGGCCGCCGCGAGCGCGTCCGTCGAATATTGCAAGGTCGTCGAGGTCTTCGGCCGCGCCGAGATCCAGGAGGCCGGCGGCGAATGGCGGCCGCTGGCGGCGGCGAGGCTATTGAAGGGCGGCGACAAACTCCGGACATTTGAAAAATCATACGCGGACCTCGCTGCGAGCTCCGACCTGACGGGGATGATGCGCCTGGGGCCGAACGCGAACCTCGAGGTCATGGGCGACGACCTGACGCGGTTTTTTCTGCGCCGCGGCAGTTTTTTCGTGCTGCGCGAACAGGACGGCGCGGGGCCGCGCCGGAAGGAAGAATCGCTGTTCCAGATCTTCACGCGCGACCTCGTCGCCGACCTGCTCGGAGGCGGTATCTCGGTCACCGTGCTCGAAAAAGGCAGCCTGCTCTGCGTTTACAGCGAGCATGCGAAAGCGTCGCTTTTCGGAGCAAAACGTGAGAAACTTTATTCGCAGACCGTTTCCGAGGGGTTCAAAGTCGTCCTGGAAGCGTCCCGCAAGCCCGCGCCGCCGACGCGGCTGGTCTTCTCGGATTATTCGAGCTGGCAGTTCTGGATGAGAAAGTGTTACGACCGCAAAGACCTGCTGGCGAAGAGTTTTTCAAGCGAGGGCCTGAAACGATGACCGATTGGTTGGGCGATCCGCGCAAAATGCCGTGGCTCCTGCTCGCGCTGGCGCTGGCGCTTTTATTTTTCCGGCTCGGCGACCGGCCGTTCCGCAATCCCGACGAGGGCCGTTACGCGCAGATCGCCGGCACGATGGCCGAGAGCGGGGAATGGATGCAGCCGCGGCTCTTCGGCATCGACTACCTGAGAAAGCCGCCTCTCTTTTACTGGCTGACTGCCGGCTCGATGAAGCTTTTCGGCCGCAACGAATGGGCCGCGCGCGCGGTGCCGGCGCTGTTCGGCGCGGCGGCGGTATTGGCCGCTTATTTTTTCTCGCGGCGCTTTTTTGGCGCGCGGGCCGCGGCCTTCGGCGCGCTTCTGATGCTGGCCAATCCCTGGTATCTCCACTCGAGCCGCTTTCTCGTCATTGACGGCGTCTTCGCATTTTTCGTCGTTCTGAGCCTTTATCTTTTTTATTTGGGCGAATCGCCCGGAGCCGGCCGGTTTTTCGTGCACGCCGGATTTTATCTGAGTCTGGCGATGGCCGTTCTGGCGAAAGGCGCGCTTGGGCTGCTGATCCCGGGACTGGCGATCTTTATCCACATGATAATGCAGCGGCGCTGGCCGCGAGTTTTCACCGGCGCGAGTCCGGTCTGCGGCGCGTTGATATTTTTCGGCATCGCGGCACCCTGGTTTATCTGGATCACCCGGCACAATCCAGAATTCTGGCACGTCTTCTTCGTGCGTGAGCACCTGTCGCGGTTCACGGCCGAAAATTTTGAGCACCGCGAGGGCTGGTATTTTTATCTCGTGCTAATGGCGCTCTTTTTCCTGCCCTGGATCGCGGTGCCGGGGCCCTTGAAGCTTTTCCGCAATAAGATGTTTGGGGACGGCGACGGACCGGCCCGGTTTCTGGCGCTGTCGAGCGTGGCGACCGTGCTTTTCCTGTCGCTGTCGAAATCGAAACTGGCCTCGTATCTCTTGCCGGCCATCCCTCCGGTCTGCATCGTGCTGGGCGCGGCCTGGGCCGAGTGGACCGAGAATTCGGCGCGGCGGCTCAGGCTGTTCCAGGCGTTCCTGTGCCTCATGGTGCTGTCAGCGCTGCCGGTCGTGCTCGTCATGGAATACGCGAATGCCGAATTCACGACGAAAGCGTTCGCGCTGCGGCTCAAGCCCCAGCTCCGGCCCGGCGACGCGGTGTTCGCGTACGACCATCCGGGCCCGTTCTACGATTTTCCGTTCTATCTCGGCCATCCGGTGCGGGCCGTGGGCCTCGAAGGGGAGTTCGAGATCAGCCGCGAGGACGCAGGCGCCGTGGCCGCGTCGATCAAGCGGGAAGATTTCAAAAATCTCATGGGGTCGGGCGCTTCGTTCTATTGCCTGATCCGCAATTCCGACTGGAATGATTTTCCTGAAAAAACACGCGCGGCCATGAAGGTCCTGATGCAGGACAAGCGGAAAACGCTGTTTCAGTCGGGGTCCCGATGATTTCCACCATCACGCTGAATCCTTCCGTCGACCAGATCATCACGGTCTCCCAGCTCGTCAAAGATGACGCGAATCGCGCGCTTTCGGTGCACCATCTGCCGGGAGGCAAAGGGGTGAATGTGTCAAAAGTCATCCGTGAGCTCGGCGGCCCGACGCACGCCTACACGCTGCAGGCAGGCTTCATCGGAAAATTCTGGGCCGCCGAGCTCGCCAAGCTCGGCGTCGCGCATTCGCCGTTTCAGGTACGCGGCGAAACCCGCATCAACGCGATCCTGACCGACGTGAAGGACCATACGCAGACGCGCATCAGCGCGCCCGGACCGGCGCTGACGGCGCAGTGCCAGCGCGTGTTCCTCGGGCGGCTGCTGCGCGTTCGCCCGAGGCCGTTCTGCTGGGCCCTCGGCGGCAGTCCCGCCGGCGGCATGAAACCGGACGTTTATAAAAAAATCGTTTCGGCTCTTCAGCGCACCGGTGTGCCGTGCATCCTGGACGCCGACGACGAGCCTCTGCGGCGCGGTGTCGAAGCCAAGCCCTTCATGATCAAGCCCAACGAATACGAGATGCAGCGGCTGACCGGCCAAAAGCTTGCCACCGTCGACGATTATTACGGCGCGGCCATGCAGCTCGTGGAAAAAGGGATCCGCATCGTCGTCGTGTCCCTGGCCGCCAAAGGCGCGATCTTCGTGACGAAAGAGGAAGCGTTCCACGTGCTCGGCATCAAAGTCGCCGCGAAGAACAAGGTCGGCGCGGGGGACTCGCTGGTCGGCGGGTTCGCGCTGGGCCTTTACCGCCGGCTGAGCCTGGAGCGGGCGGCCGCGCTCGGCGTGGCGGCCAGCGTTTCGGCGATCTCGGGCTGGTCGCCCAGACACTGCCGCCGGCAGGACATCCCGCGCATCCTGAAGAAGATACGCATCAAAAAACTCCGCTAAACGCCGTTCCTAAAAAGTATTGCGGGAAGCCCCCGGGAGTTGTAAAATTAGTATCTCGATTTTCACACAAGGAGGAATTGATTCATGTCAGCATCAGCATCGGTAGCAGAGTGTAAGGCTTTACAGGTAGGGCAGAAGGTTTCTGATTTTGCGTGCCAGGCGTATATGCCGGACGGCAGCTTCAAAGACGTAAAGCTCGCCGATTTCGCGGGAAAGTGGCTCGTGGTATTTTTCTATCCTCTTGATTTCACGTTCGTCTGCCCGACAGAGATACAGGGCTTCAACAGCCTCTATGATGCGTTTAAAAAAGAGGGCGCTGAAGTCATCGCGGCCAGCACGGACAGCGTTCATTCCCACAAAGCTTGGAGCGAGTCGAGCCTTGGGAAAATGAAGTTCCCGATCCTGGGCGATACCGGCCATCAGGTAGCCCGCACTTTCAACGTGCTTCTCGAGGGCAAAGGCTACGCGCTCCGCGGAACGTTCATCATCGATCCGAACGGTGTTTTGAAGTCCGCCGTCGTCAATGACACGGCCGTCGGACGCAGCGTTGATGAGACGCTGAGAACGCTACAGGCTTTCAAGACCGGAAAATTGACCGGTTGCCAGTGGAAGCCCGGAGAGAAAACATTAAACTAAACGGACGCCCCGTTTAGCGGCTCCTTTTCAGGGGCGGTCCTACCCGGGCCGCCCCTGATTTATTTTCTATGAACAAAAAAAACTCCGCCCTCCACATCGTCCGTAAGCTGCGCGAAGCCGGCCACGAGGCCTATTTCGTCGGCGGCAGCGTGCGCGACCT
>CAZCVC010000034.1:7824-9330 GCA_964502045.1 uncultured Planctomycetia bacterium
AGCTGCGCGAAGCCGGCCACGAGGCCTATTTCGTCGGCGGCAGCGTGCGCGACCTCCTGCTGAAAAAGAACCCCAAAGATTTCGACATCGCGACTGACGCGGTGCCGGCGCAGGTGCAGAAGCTTTTTCCGAAGACCGTCGCGGTCGGGGCCCAGTTCGGCGTCGTCGTGGTCGTGCAGGACGGCGCCCACTTCGAGGTCGCCACGTTCCGGGCAGACGTCGGCTACCAGGACGGCCGCCGGCCGACGTCGGTCAAATTCACCAACGCCAAGGAAGACGCGGTCCGCCGCGATTTCACGGTCAACGGCCTTTTTTACGACCCGCTTTCGAAAAAAACGTATGACTGGGTCGGCGGCGCGAAGGACCTCAAGAAAAAAACGATTCGCGCCATCGGGGACCCGAAAAAAAGGTTCACCGAGGACAAGCTGCGCATGCTGCGCGCCGCGCGCTTCGCGAGCGTGCTCGGCTTCCGCATCGAACCCAAAACGTTCGCGGCCATGAAGGCGCTCTCGAAGAAGATCGGCGAGGTCTCCAACGAACGCGTCCGCGACGAGCTTGTGAAGATCTTTACCGGTCCGGACCCGGCGCGGGGACTCGATCTGCTGGACCGGAGCGGCCTGCTGAAGGAAGTGCTGCCCGAGATCGACCGTATGAAAGGTGTTCAACAACCGCGCAAATACCACCCGGAAGGCGATGTGTACAAACACACGAGGCTGCTGCTTTCGCAGTTGAAAGAGGCCGACGCCGTGCTCGCGTTCGGCTGCCTTTTGCACGACGTCGGAAAACCGAAAACGTTCCGCCGGGCCGACCGCATCCGTTTCAACGGCCACGAGACCGTCGGCGCGAAGATGTCGGAGGAGATCCTGACGCGGCTCCGCTTTCCGAACGATTTCAAGGAGAAGGTCGTGGCCTGCGTCGAGGGCCACATGCGCTTCAAGGACGTGAAGGCGATGAAGGAGAGCACGCTGAAAAAATTCCTCCAGCGTCCCACTTTCACGACCGAGCTCGAACAGCATCGCATCGACTGCCTGGCCAGCCACGGCGACATCTCCAATTGGCGCTTCCTGAAGAAAAAAATGAAGGCATTTTCGGCCGAAGACATCCGTCCGGCGCCGCTGTTGAGCGGCCGCGACGTGATGGCGCTCGGGTTCTCCGAAGGCCCGGTCATCGGGAGCATCCTGCGCCGGGTCGAGGAGGCGCAGCTCGAGCGTCGCATCGTCACGCGCGAGGAAGCCGAAGCGTTCGTGCGCCGCCTGGACCTGAAAACGCTCGATTCCCGCCGCTAAAACTCCCCGCCGTTAGGCCTTGTTAAATTTGATAAAAATTATTGCAAAGATTATAAAGATTGTGGTACCATTAAGCCATTAAGATTAGAGCTTAGAAAATCTATTTCAAAAAAGAAAGAAGGTTGGACAATGGCAGAAGAAAAAAGACCGGAGCGGACGCAGATCATGACACGTAAGGAAGTGGCCAAGTACCTAGGCGTTCATTCGATGACCGTGTACC
>CAZCVC010000035.1:0-2926 GCA_964502045.1 uncultured Planctomycetia bacterium
GTGAAACGCGATAAAGGCTCCGTCTCATTCACGCTGTTCGTGCTGGCGCTTTCGGTCGGCATGGTGGCGCTCGCGGTCTACCTGCTGAACCTGCCCGGGAGAAGGAACCAGGCGCCGGACGGCCCGCGCGCGGCGTCGGCCGACGAAATGAAGATAACCCAACTGCAGGGCGAGCTGTTCCAGCTCTACACGGCGATGGACGGCTTCGAATCGATGCGCAACAGCACCAAATACCTTGAGATCGCGGGCCAGGCCGGGAAAAAGCTGATCGAGGCCGACAACCTATGGGAGGAGGCGGCCAAGGGACGGCGCGGCGCGTTCGACGGCATGATCGGCGGCATCGTCGAAAATTACGAAGGCCGCTTCTCGAGCGCGGAGAAACTGGAAATGCTGGGGAAAAAATACGGCGTGCCGCCGCGCAAGCTGCGCCGCCTGCAGGCCGAGCTCGAGATCATGTTCTCGGGCGAGTTGGCTGAGAAGTTCGCGCCGGCCGGCGAGGAATACGAGAACGAACCTGTGCAGGAAGAGCCCCCGAACCCTAACCCGAAAACGAAGTCCTGATCGAGGAGCCCGGATGCCTGACATGCTCATACGTTTCGTGATCTATGCCTGCAGCGTTTTCATCAGCTGCCATTACGTGAACAACCATTGGGTCGTGGGGCCGGTGTTCGGGCTGGCCGTGATCTCGTGGGACTCGGAGACGTTCCGCGCGTTCGCGGCGAAAAAGCACCTCGCGTTCGTCGCGGCGTCGTCGCTCGTGTGGGCGCTCGTCTACACGATCGCCTCGCAGAACTGGAACCGCGGCAACGACCTGGCCGACTCGCTTTACGGGTCTCTGCCGATCGCCGTCGTCGTCGGCAGCGTGCTGCTGTCGCTCGCGCACCGGACCCTGCTGGGCGCTGCCGCGAAAACGACGGTCCGCACCACAGGACTGCTCGTACTCTCCTATTATGTGATCGCGCTTTTTTCGCTGGCTAACGATTCGCTCAAGTGGGGCCTGCACATGAATTTCCTTCTGATGTCGCTGGGCGCGTGGCAGGGCGCTTATCTTTACTCTTTTTTTCTTCATGACCGCAGCGCCTGAGGCGGTTATTTACGGCGCGGCCCTTGATTCCTCGACCGTTCGCGCTTAAACTAGATGATTGACGGAGATTCATGGAAAAACGTTCTATCCTCATAGCGGACGACGAATACGATACCGTGTCGGTGCTCGAGCAGCACCTGTCGCAGGCCGGCTACAACGTACATGTCGCGCGCGACGGCTACACGGCGCTGACGAAAGCGCGCGTGATGGCTCCGGACCTGATCCTGCTCGACCTGTGGATCCCGGGCCTGCGCGGCGTCGAGGTCAAGAACCGGCTGAACCGCGAATCGATGACGCTCGACATCCCGGTCATCTTCATGACCGACAACGCCACGACCGACGAAAAGATCCAGGGCTTCAACCTGAAGGCCGACGACGTCGTGGCCAAGCCGTTCAACCTGCGCGAGCTGACCGCGCGCATCGATTCCCTCTCTCTGCGCTACCGCGAGCGCGACCAGGTGCTGGCGACCGACGCGCTGACCGGGCTCGGCAACTTGCACGTGTTCAAGCGCACGATCCTCCAGTTTTTCAACGTGGCGAAGCGCTACGAGCGGCCTTTTTCGCTGGCCGTCATGGACCTCGATGATTTCAAGATCGTCAACGACACGTACGGCCACGCGGCCGGCGACCACGCGATCCAGGCGCTGGCGCGCTGCATGAAGTATTCGTTCCGCGAGACCGACGTGCTGGTCCGCTACGGCGGCGACGAATTCGTGGCGCTGTTCCCGGAGACCGACGAACATAAAGCGGCCGAAGGCATCGAACGTTTCCGCGAAAACGTTTCCAAAATCCACCTGCCGGTCACCTCCAAGATCAAGATCGGTTTGAGCGTCAGCGTCGGGCTGGCGACCTACGACAAAAGCCTTCAGCAGCCGATAGAGCTATTCGAGATCGCGGACAAGCGTATGTACGCCGAAAAAGCCGCGAAGAAGATGTCCGTCGGCGACAAACCGCAGAAACCCGCGGCGCGCGTCGCGGCGAAAAAGAAAAAATAGGCCGGGCTTCTTCTGAAAAGGAACTCTGCCCGCGCCCCGCTCGTCCTGGCGGCGGTGCTGCTTTTCGTTTTTCTCGCGTGTCCCACGTCCGCGCTGGGCAGCCCTTCGCTCAAAATCCTCGAACACAAGAACCGCGAGCGCACCTACCACGTGCACCCGCCGGACAACATGACGGACGAGAAACTGCCGCTCGTCATCGTGCTGCACGGCGCCAACGGCAATGCCGAGCAAATGGAATACATGACCGGGATGTCGGATAAGGCGGAAAAAGAGCGCTTCATCGCCGTTTATCCGGAAGGCACCGGCCGCACGCCGGAAAGAAAATACACGTGGAATGCCGGCAATTGCTGCGGCAGCGCTCTGATGGATGACTTCGACGACGTGGGGTTCATCCGCGCGCTGATCGAAACGCTGGTCCGCGACTACCCGGTAGATCCGGAAAGAATCTACATCACCGGCTTCTCGAACGGCGCGATGCTGGCCTACAAGCTGGGCTGCGAGCTCTCGGACAAGATTGCGGCGATCGCTCCGGTCGCCGGCGCGCTTGAAGAAGAATACTGCTTTCCCGCCGATCAGGTTTCCGTGATCGCTTTCCACGGCACCGCCGACACCAAGATCCTCTATGCAGGCGGCGTTAGCCGCGAGCCCGGCGTGCCTCAAAACTACGACCAGCCGGTCTCCTACACGATACGCTTCTGGGCGAACCATAACGGCGGGCGGCTGATGCAGGACGGCGCTTTCAACGGCAGCGCATTGGTGTTCCGCAGGCGTTATTGGAATCCCCGCACCGGCGCCGAGATCGTGCTGTTCACGCTGAACGGCGGCGTCCATGCGTGGCCGTATCAGC
>CAZCVC010000035.1:3026-9263 GCA_964502045.1 uncultured Planctomycetia bacterium
GCCGAGATCGTGCTGTTCACGCTGAACGGCGGCGTCCATGCGTGGCCGTATCAGCAGGAAACCGGCGTCGATGCCACCGACGAGATCTGGAATTTTTTCAAATCACATAAAAAAATCTCGCCATAAAAAACGGCGAGCGGTAGGCGTTCTTCAGGCGGGATTGGCCTTGCGCAGCAGCGCGGCGACTTCCTCGAAGCCCTTCTTCTCGGCGCGGTTCAGCGCGGTCAAGCCGGCGCCGGTTTTCGCGCGCGGGTCGGCGCCGGAGGAGAGAAGCAAAGCGACGACATCGCGATGGCCGGCGGCGGCCGCTGAGATCAGCGGCGTGCCTCCGACAAATCCCTTCGCGTTCACATTCGCGCCGCTGGCGATCAAAACTTTCACGACTTCGGAGTATCCCGCGCCGGCCGCTTCGCCGAGCGCCGTCGTGCCGTCCTTGAGACGCGCGTTCGGATCGGCGCCGAGACCGAGGAGTTTTTTCACGCGGGCCGCGTCCCCGCGCCGGGCGGCCCGGCAGAGATCAGCGCTTTTGTCGACGCTGATGGGTTCGATCACGAGCGGCTCTGCCGATACGCCGCCGTTTTCGGACGCGAGTCCAGGCAGCACGGATTCGGGGGTGATCTCGAAAGTTTTTCTGAAAGAGGAAACGGGCTTCAGATCGGCTGGAAGGATCGGCTTCACAGCGGCAGGCACTGCCTCCGCCTGCTTTGTCAGGCCGTATCCGTCCTGCTGCAAAGCAGTAGGCGGAGGTGCGTCTTCGGAGCGTTCCAGCGCCGGAAGCTCGTCCGTGCCCTGGATGACGCCTTCGATGTCCTGCTTCAGCGCGTCGAGGTCTTTCAAGAGTTCGGCGTCGGTTTCGGCGGCGGCGCGGCCGGTGAGGGCCACCGAGACGAGGATAGCCAAAAAGGTGACGTGGAGCAAATAGGGATTCATGGCTAGATTCTAACCCATGCCGTTCTGAGGCGACAACGATTTCTTTTTTTGATATCATCTTAGCGGACACGAACGATTGGAGACGATATGACGACGAAAGACGACGAAAAGAGAAAATATAACCGCGTTGGCGTGATTTGCGAGGTCAGCTTCGCGGCCGGACCCGAACCGGACGAGAGTAAGCGCCGCTACGTGACGGTGCCGGCCAAAGACTTGAGCACGGAGGCCATCGGGCTCGACTGCCCGAAAGCGCTCGAGAAAG
The DNA here is from genome assembly GCA_964502045.1 of uncultured Planctomycetia bacterium. Taxonomy (GTDB): domain Bacteria; phylum Omnitrophota; class Gorgyraeia; order 2-02-FULL-51-18; family 2-02-FULL-51-18; genus CAMDWQ01. The sequence goes on from CAZCVC010000035.1 coordinate 4,219, forward strand.
GCGCGTTCCTGCATCTGAAGCTCAACTTCACGAAGAAAGACACCGTGATCAAACTGCGCGGCGAAGTCACGCGCTGCACGCCGTACGGCGAGCGCTACACGGTCGGTGTGAAATTCTTCGGCTCCGAAGCGAGCCTATCCAAGATCCTTCTGCCCTGCCTTTAAGGCAGCGGCCCAGAGCGTCCCGCATAAAAAAAGAAGCCCGAGCGCCGGAAGCCCGTACCACCCGGCGTACCGGCACGTCAGTCCCGCCAGATAAAAAGCAAACGCCGCCCAGACGCCGCCGTAAAGCGCTCCCTTCGCCCGTCTGCCCCGGCCCTCCGCGAGGAACAGCGCCGCCGCGAAAGACAGAAAAAGAGTCGTGAAGTGGTGCGTCTCCGACACAGGCGATACCAGCAGCATCAGCGACGGATAAAACGAGTACTGAGCGAGAAGCGCCGCGCGGCCCTCCCGGCCGCGGCCGGGAAAAGAGAACGCGAGCGCGCCCAACCCCAACGCCGCGGCAATGCGGGCGCCGTACCGGATCAGGGAGTCCGCATGGCTGAAAAAGTTATTTTCCGTTCCCCATCGCAGCCGCGTCGCCAGCGCCGCGAACGACTGGTTGTCGGGAACGAACGCGTTCAGAGCCTGGGCCCAGACAGGGCTTTCCCAGGGACGTTCCGACACCGCCTGCGCGCCCATCTGCATCCATTCTCCAAGGAAATACCAGTTCCTTCCGAAACCCAGCCTCAGCGACGGGACGGCGAAAACAAAAAGCGCGACACCGGCCAAAAACCCTCCGAGCACGCGCCACTCCTTTTTAAAAATAAAAAAGAACACGGCGAACCCCACAGGCGTTACTTTCAGAACGGCCGCCAGCGACAACAACAGGCCGGCCCGGAGATCTTTTTTTTCGACGTAAAAAAAGAACGCGGCAGCGAGAAGAAAGAGCACGAGCACGCCGATCTGGCCGCGCGCCAGCGTGTGGACGAAGCACGGAAGCGCCAGTGCGTAAGCGGCGACAGCGATCAACATCGCGTTCTTATTTTCCGGAAATGACCTGGCGAGAAGAACGACCGAGCCGTACAGCGCGCCGAGCGACAGACCATACCAGCCGAGCACGAGGAGAGGCAGCGGCAGCGCCGTGACAAAAGAAAGCAGGACGGCAAGAAGCGGCAGGTAAAGATAGTTCCAGCCGCGGGCGTTCTGCACCGTATAAATGTCTCCGCCGCCGTTCACGGCCTCGGCGGCGGCCAGGTACACGGTGAAGTCAGTGCGTTTCGGCGTTTCGAACGCGCCGCGGTACACAACGGAAATACCGAGCCCGAGGAAAAACAGGACGGCGAGAAAGGCAAAGAGCTTTTTGCGGGAGAGAAAAAAACTGAGAAAGTTTAGGAAATGATCCATGCGCGCGCGGCGCGTCAGAGCCTTTTTTCGACGCGCCCGAGGGCGCCGTCGATGATCACGAGGCCGCAGTCTTTCATCAGTTGAGGCTCTGGTTGTTTTTCCAGGGGTCTTCGAGCAGCCGGCGGAAATCCCCTTCGGCCGCGCGCATCACCTGCCCGGCCACGAAGATCAGCACCGAAAACTGCCAGCAGTCCTCGGGCCCGACGATGAGGCCCGTGTTCACGTTTTCATGGCGCTGAAGCGCCTCTTTATGGTCCTCGACGGCTTTTGACAGCGCGCCTTCCTGGACTTCGAGCGAAGACGTCACATTATTGTATTTCATCGACGGGAACGAAACGCCGCGGACGAGAAAAAAATTGGTCAGCGTGTTTTCGCCGAATTTCATGTCCTTTTCAAAATCGAAACCTTCGAAATGCGGCGTGCCGTACGGCAGGATCAGCGCAGGCTTTTCGACGATGACCTCCCCTTTCCGCACGACCGTGTCGCCGCGGTTGACCGACGATTCGGAAAGGCAGATGTACGGCAGGCGTGTCGCTGCAGTGGTCAGCAGCGGCTGCACGCGCGGACGCACGACCTCGGTTTTTTTGAGCGCTTTTTCCCAATAGTCCTGGATGTTCATCGGGCCTCGTATTTTAAAACCGGTGTCAGCTCTTTCGAACGCGTCACCGGGCTTTTTCCGTCCCACTTCTCGAATGCCTGGAAACAGGCCTTCAGTTCCTTCGACAAGCGCTCGACGTCGAGCCCCAGCGCCTTGGGCCGGTACTGATCCAGATATTCAACCGCTGTCCGGTAAAGCCCTCGCGCGCCGGTCAGAATGCCGCGGTCCCATTGGTAGATCGCCGCTGCCGCCTGGATGACACCCTTGTAAAGATCGCGGTACCGATCGCTTGAGGCCGTCTCGAGCCACAGTTCTTCGATGACCTCGTGGCACTCGAAGTATTCACGCTCGTTGAAGAGCTTAAGCCCTTCGAGAAAACGTTCATCCGCCGTTGTTTTTTCGGAGATATTCGAATCCATAGAGTCCTGAGTTGTGCCCGTCGCTCCAGGCGATATGCAGCGCGTAACGGCCGACGAGATTGAGCGCCATCGGCTTCACGTCCTGCGGCACCATTTCTGGTTTCAGCGTGCGCACACCGGTGATCTCGTTGACGCAGGCCGCGCAAGGACAGAGCAGACGCAGATCGCGCGCCGCGTAACGGCTGGATTTGCCGTCGTTCCACAAAATATCGATGGCCGGCGCACCCGCCGGGCTGACCTGGATCGGCGCGAGTTTCTTGTCGCCGGTTTTCTTCTGATACTCGATCTGCGCGACGAGGTTCGCGCTGATCGCCGTAAAGGATTTTGCCGCCGCGCTTTCGGGCGCCGATAAAACGACCGGCTCACCGGCATCGGAGGCTTCGCGCAGCGCCTTCACGAGCGGCACCTCGCCGAGAAAAGGGATCTCCAGGCGTTTGGCGGCCGCCTTCGCGCCGCCCTTGCCGAAAATTTCCTCGCCGTGACCGCAATGCGGGCACTCGTAGCTGGCCATGTTCTCGATGACGCCGAGCACCGGCGTGTTTAGCTTGTCGAACATCACGATCGCCTTCTGAGCGACGTTCCAGGCAATGTCCTGCGGTGTCGAGACGATGACGGCGCCCGTGAGCGCTATCGACTGACAGACGCTCAGCTGCACGTCGCCGGTGCCGGGGGGAAGGTCGATGACGAGATAGTCCAAATCGCCCCAGTCCACCACCGACAGAAAATCCTGTATCATTTTATTCAGCATCGGCCCGCGCCAGATCACGGCTTCGTTCGCCGGCATGAAGAACGCCGTCGAAATGACTTTGACGCCATGCCGCACGACAGGCTGCACGCGGTTATCTTTCATCTGCGGCTTTTCCCTGATGCCGAGGATCGCGGGAACGCTGGGTCCGTAGACATCGGCGTCCATCAACCCGACCTTCGCGCCGTTCTTCGAGAGCGCGACGGCTAGGTTGACGCTGACCGTCGATTTGCCGACGCCGCCCTTGCCGCTGGCGACGGCGATGATGTTCTTAACGTTCGGTAAGGCCATGGTTTCTCCGTAAAGGCGCCATTATACCAAATTCAGCGCATCCCCTTTTTTAAATCCTTGAGCGGATAGAACGTGTCCCGCCAATAGACGCCGCCGTCGCGTAGCGCCGAGACCGCCGAGCGCCAGAGCACGAACACGAAGAATATCCCGGCCAGCGGATGAAGGAAAAACGAGGAAAGCGACCAGCGGTTGAATTTCTGGCCGGCGAGATAGACGAAAAAGCACATCACGGCGGCGGCCGCGCCGAGCGCGCGGACTTCCCCGCGGCCGAAAACGAGCGCGAGGAGCGGGAACACGTCGATCGTCAGCAGCGCCGCGGTCGCGCCGAGAAGATTCATCACGCTGTAATTAAGCCCGCGGAATCCGTTCTTCTGAAGGCTGTTGAGCACTCCCTTCCAGCCGACGACCCATTGCACGCGCACGAAGTCCGTGCCGTACATCGCCATCTGCCGGAAACCGGCGCGCTTGATCATACGCCCGAGGATCATGTCATCGGCGACCTCGAGCGCCAGCGCTTTGTGTGTTCCTATCTTTTCGTAAGCCTCGCGGCTGACCAGGTTGAACGCGCCGATGCCGGCGTACGCGAGCGACCCTCGCCTCTTCGCGGCCCAGGGCCGGTAGCGCGCGTTGAACGCGAGCGCGAAGTAATTGACGAACACGGCCTCGATGTAGCTCCGGATGACCAGCCGCGGTATCAGCGTCAAATGAGCGAGCGTGTTTTCGCGCGCGGCCTGCATGGCCGCCGAGAGCGCGCCGCGTTCCATCAGCACGTCGCCGTCCGTGAAAAGCAGCCATTCGCCCGTAGAAGCCTTGTAGCCTTCGTGCTGCGCGTGCGTCTTGCCGAGCCATCCTGCCGGCAGCTCGCGTACGGTTAGGATCTTGAGCCGCCGGTCGGGGATGGAATCGAGCAGCGCCGCCGTGCGGTCGCTCGAGCGGTCGTCGACGCCGATGACTTCAAAGTGAGGATAGTCCTGCGCCAAAAAGCTCGCCGCGGCTTCGCGCACGCGCGTCTCTTCATCACGCGCTGCGAAGATAATGCTGACTTTCGGCAAGTCGCGGTCTTCGGGAAGCACCGCTTTCCCGAGCCTCGGAAGGCCGAACAGAATGCCCGCGATGAGGTCCGCCCCCTTCAGGGCCCAATAAAGAAATACTAGTAACGCTAGATATATCATAGGTTTGCAGCTTCCCCCGAAAATCTGCCAAATCCGCTTGAAAACGGCGCCAAATACGCTATAATAATACGTATGTTAGCATTAAACCTGAAAAACAACGCGCTTTGTATCGAACAGACGACGATGGCTGTGTGGCCTATCGTTACGTCCTCGTTTTGCCATTATCGCATGGCGAAGCGAGTCTCGGGCAGCGGGTTGAAAGGCGGTTTAGCTAGCTAAGGTAGTCTAAACAACGGTCGTTCCGAAAACCCCCGCTGCCTCGAGAGAGGCGGCGGGGGTTTTTTGTTGCGACCAAAAAAAGGAGAAATGAAATGATCCAAACCATGCAAAAGGGGGGCCCGAGGCTCGGCGTCGTAAGACACCCGCTCAAGCTGACGTCCCTCCTCTATCTGAAGGACGCTCTGCGTGAAGAGCGATACGAAATTTGCGCTGACA
>CAZCVC010000036.1:0-1543 GCA_964502045.1 uncultured Planctomycetia bacterium
TGACGTTGAACCCTGCCCCGCCGGCCACGTTGAACAGAATGGTCCGGTTGGCGGCTGAAAGTGCGCCGGTGGCCGCCAGGGACGCGCCGTAAAGCAGGTTGAAATAGTTCATGTTCGTCACGTTGGAGCGCAGGGCCGTATATAGCGGCGCGGCCTGCCCCATAACGGCCAGGAAACTTGCCTGGTCGAATGCCGCAGGACCAGCCGTATCGAACAGGATGCCGCGATCAACCGCCGAGGGCGCGCCGGCATCTGCGATCGCCGTATTAAAAAGAAGGTTAAAGTTCGCGCGGTGCGTCGCGTTGGCCTGGATCGTCACGAAAAGGCTGCCCGCGCGGTTCAACGCTCCCAGATAAGCGGCCTGCGAATAGCCCGCGGCGCCGGCCACGCCGAACAGCGCGGCGAGGTTCGCGGCCGGCGGAGTGCCGGAAGCTGGAAGGGCCGTGCCGTACAGCGCGTTGAAATAAGAGCGTAGAGTAGCGTTGCCCTGTAGCGCGACGTAGAGGCTGCCGGTCAAAGGCAGCACCTGGAAGAAAGTGGCTTGGTTGAACCCAGCGCCTCCGACGACGTCGAACAGCGCCTTGCGGTCGTTGGCGTTCGGCGAGGTTACCAGATATTCGAACGCGGCGAACTGTCCGATGACGCCTTGATACGTGTAGCCGGCCGCGATCAGGTTATCGCGCTCGACAGTGCTGGTCGTGTAAACACGGTCGCCGTTCGAAACACGGACGAGACGAAAGAGCGACGTCGTTACGCCCGAGATCGTCGGCGGCAAGTACCCCTGGATACCTTCGAACGTCCAGCCCTGGCTGACGAGAGTGTTCTTTTCGTTTAAATCGGTCGTGTACAGATGATGGCCGTTGAAGACCAGGCGATAAAATGCCGCATTGCCGCCGCCCGGCACTTCCGAAATGTAACCGGCGATGCCTTCGTAGGTGTAGCCCCCGGCGATCGCGGCGTCACGCTCGGCGACAGAGGTCGTGTAAAAATGATCGGGGACCGAGCCCTTGAACAGGCGGAAAAGCGCCGTCGAAGCGTCGCTGGACGTCACGAAATAGTTCGTGCCGTAGAGCAGGTTGAAAGAATTGCGGTAATCGGGGGAACCCTGAATGCCGAAATAAAGCATAGTGGCCGGATGCAGGGCGTTCAGGAACGTCGCCTGCACGTACGCCGCGTCGCCGACAACGTTGAAGAGCGCCGTGCGGCCTGCGGCATTCGTACCGCCGGTGGGCTGCAGCGCGACGGCGAAGAGCAAGTTGAAATCGGCCAGCAGCTGCGTGTTTGCGCGGAGTCCGGCCAGTAAGCTCACGGCTTTCGGCAGCGCGGCCAGGAAATTGGCCTGCACGTAGGAGGCGTCGCCGACGGTGTCGAAAAGGCTCTGACGGTCGGTGGCGCCGGGACTGCCGGACGCGGGCAGCGCGGTGCCGAAAAGCGTGTTGTAATTGGCCAGCAGAGAAGCGTTGCCGCGGAGCGCCGTCAAGAGGCTCACAGCTTTCGGGAGATTGGCGATGAATGTGGCTTGAACATACGCGGGGTCTCCCAC